>JAPLZT010000056.1 GCA_026394855.1 Candidatus Woesebacteria bacterium | reverse complement strand
GTTCTGAAAAGGTCCTGCTGGAGAAGCGACTTTTTCGACTCCAATATATGGATTGATTAAATTTGAGATTATGGCAGATTGTGATGGTGGAACAAGATATGCTCCGGAATTAATGATAAATAAAATAATTGCCACTAAAATTGGAAAAACGATAATGGCGACAATAATCGGAGTTCCGATGGTTATGGCCATTGATGCCCCAATTCTTCCAAACAAAAACGTGGTTCTTGCCGCGATACCCGCCAAAGAAAAACCAGTTTTGAGTGCAGCTGGTATAAAAATTAAGCCGCCAATAATAAGAATCGGAATAGAACTTGTGATAGCTCCTCCACCAAGTGTTATTAACCCGGCAATTTTTAAATCATCCTGATGTTTTTTAATCCATGGACCAATTTTTTCAATTAGTTTTCCAAATAACGCAAAGGCTAATTGAGTAACAATAAAACCAACCGGTCCAGCTAGACCAGTTCCTACCATACCTGCTAAAACTTTTGAAGCTGCTGTAAGCCCAATTTTTGAAAAAATTGCAGCACCACCCCTTGCTACGGCATTCCCTAAAGCAATATTAAGACCGCTAAGACCTTTTTTGGCCACCTGACCTGCAGTAGCAATTATGGTCGGAGTTGTAGTAACCGCTCCTTGAATTGCAATTGCTTCCATAGGGATAATAACTGGAGTTACAACGGCAGTTGCTGGAACAGAGATTAATCCGAAATCAACACCAATCAATTGTCCCAAGCCGCTTACAACCGGGGCAAATTCCGGCGAAAAGTTCATTATCAGTTTTCCGAAAAGATTGGTTGCTTCAATTGTTTGGGCTGGTTTTAAAAGATTAATAATACCGCTGAATTTTTCGGAGGCGGCAATTTTGCCAAGAAAACTGTCAGCGGGGAGTTTACTTATTTGTCCAAGAACTTTTTCCTTGCCGTAATCAATAAGTTTTCCTTTAATTTCATCTACACCGAACGATTGAATTTGCGAAAATATTGGGCTTTCGGCAACCGTTTGATAATTTTCTGCCAACCTATCTAAAGGAACAGAGTCGGTGGATTCCTGCGGTTGGTCAGTAAAAGTAACATTTAAAGTAGTTGGATCAGGACCGAGAATTTTTTCGGTAATGTTTTTACCAAAAACGGAAGCAAGAATTTGTTGATTTGTGCGATAGGGAAGCATTTTAAGGGTGGCCAAATCGCTTGAGGCTTTTGTAATAAATTTCTTGTCGGCTTCGGATATGTCCAATTTATCTAAAATCTCAGAATGGTTTGATAAAGAAGCAAGAACAACCGGGTCTTTATCAACAGGTTTTGGTTCGGCACGAAGATTATCTACGGCTTTAACCGCAACGACCTCTGCATAGTAATGAATTTCTTCTGGTGTTGCGCCACCTTTGATTATTTCAAGAAGCTTTTCTTCAATAGTTTTGGTAATATTTTTTACCAGAATGTGCGGTGTCTCTTGGGCCATTGATTGCAGATTGTTGAAGGCTTTTTGTTCATCGCTGGTTAATTTTATTGGTTCCGGCTCGGAGACCTTAACATAAATTTTTTTGTCTTTTAATGTTTCTTTGGCTCTTTTAGCTTCTTCGGCAATTGCCTTTTGTTGTTTAACAAATTGCTCTATGTCTTTTTGACTTTTGGCTGTTGACTGGGCCTTTTGCTGTTTTTGTTTTTCCGCTTCTTTTTCGAGTTTTTCCATTTCCTCCGGCGTTAAAGTTGTTTTTTCAACCTTTCCGGATTTTTCCTGGACCAGTTTTTGTTCCCAGACTTTATAAAGTTCCGTATAAGTGGAACGGATATTTTTTTGTTTAGTCCAGAAATTAAGGTCGTTTTCGAAAAGATCGATTGTAAGCCATGATAAATTAAGACTTGAAACGACAATTGGAAGATTTGTGTTCTCAATAGCACCATCTAGCCCAAGTTTTTTACCCAGATAGCTATCGCAAGTTTTTAATACTTCTTCTATTTGCCTCGCTGTTAGAAGTGTTATGTCAGGTAATTTGGTCATGGCTGTTTAGCAATTAAATCCTGTGGCTTGGATGTTATTAATTGATATTCATCCTGCGATGCCGTAATCCTAATGGGCGCATGATGGGGTCCTGCAAAAAATATTCCTTCTCCGACATTTGCAGCAAGAAGAAGATTTTTTTCTCCCTGGGAAAGATAAAAAACTTCTCCAACTTTGTCTATTGCCGCAGGAGATTGTTTTAAAAGAAGCTGCAGCGCAGAATTTGTAACGATTGCTTTTCCAATATCCTGAGAAAGAAAATCTTCAACATCTTGTGTAATTGTTGTTAACCCCAAGAAATATTTCCTTGACCTTTTGACGACCGACCAAAGAAATTGAGCGGTATCGGGGTACTTCATCATATGCCAGGCTTCCTCGACGATTAAGAGGCGTTTCCTGAGGTCTTTTTTAACTCTTGTCCAAATGTAATCAAGTATTACAAACATGGCAATTGGTCTTAGTGCATCCGGAAGATCCCTAACCGAAAAAACAGTAAAAGGATTTTTTAAATTAACATTAGTTTGTTGATCAAATATTCCCACAAAACTTCCCCTGACAAACTTTTCTATTCTTGCCGCAAGATCTAGTGCCTCCGGAGACTCCATTCCGATTAAGGTTTTGTAAAGATCTTCCATTAACGGCGGTTCTTTAGTCTGGGTTGCGACATCCTGTGTAATTCCTTTGGCTCTATAAGTAGAAACCAGGGCGCGATCAAGCAAAGCTTCCTGAATTGGAGTAATTACCCCCATAATTACTTTAAAAAGAGAATGCAAAGAAAGGATTTTTAATCCCAGTTGATTTTCTCCTTCTTCAATTGCTTGAGAAAGGTCGAAAGGATTTATCTTTGAAGGAGAGTTAAATGAAAAAGAAATATATTCTCCCCCGACAGCTTTTGCTAAAGGTTTATATTCTGTTTCCGGATCAATAATTATAACCTCTGTTCCCAGCATCAAACTTCTTAGTGCCTCAAGTTTTACAAAGAACGAGTTATGGACAAACATTCCCGCATTTCCAGCTACGAAAACAGCATTGTCAACCTGTAGATCATAAACATATTTGTTCTTGGATTTTATTTTTTCGATTTTTACTATTGGGTCCCAGAAAAGATCTGAGTTTGCTAGTGTTTTAAGCCAATTAAGTTTCTCTTTTATTTTTCCTACTCGCATTTTCTTTTGAGTGTATTTGCTGGCTATATAATCTCTTGCTTTCAAAACTCTTTTATACAAAGTATTTCCTTTGCAATACATTACCGAGTTCCATAATGTTTTGTCATAGAGCATTAAGGATTCACCGGTATTTTTAAAGCTTCGATAAATTGCACCACCGACGTCCTCTGTTGAGTACTGGTAATCGTGAGTGATTGAAATGGCCATAAGAGAGTTTCTCAACTCTGCTTGGGCGCCGTTTCGGATGCTGCTCCAGGAACCCCCTAAGGCTTGCCATAACAAAGAATTTTTCTCCTTAGACTTACCTTTAAAAATGATTTCTTCTGTGCTGGGAAGGCTGTTTAGCGTCGAAAGGCCATCCCCTTCCAGATCTTCAAATTTTTGTATATCTAACTCAATTTTATTAATGACGGAAAGGAGATTTTGTCTTGACGGTTTAAATATACCAAGTTTGATTTCAGAGAACTTTCTTGGGGCCCCAAGTTCGGAGGATTTATATAAAACATTATGAATCTCTTTAAAGATATTGCCAATCTCAGGAACGACATCTACGTTGGTGTTGCCTTCTTTTATAAGTTTTCGCGATTTAAGATTTTTTTGTTCGGACATAAAGCCAATATTTTCGATAAACTTGCCAATATTATCTTGGCCGTAAACGTTGATTGCGTAGTAAACACCCACCTTTTTTGCCGCAGTGTTTGTGGCAACCTTTTTCTTAGTTGAAATTCTTGCAATAATCCCAAAACGGTAAAGGAGATAGCAAAGATCTGATGCAAGCTGTTTGGATTTTGTTGTTGCCGAAATGTCATGTTCACTAACCGTACCATCGCCCTCAAAATATGCACGTAGATAATCTGCTACTAGGTTTTTGGGCGCGGAAAAAACAAGATCAGCAGCTTTCTTAAAGCCAGACCTGCCTCCAGAACCAATGTTTTCTAAGAACTTCTGAAAAGTTTCTGAAAATACGTTGACAGCAACTCTTCTATGGTTTTTGATGATGAAATTGTGTCGGATTTTAAGAGAATCTAAATATTTAGCAGTAAAGTTCAGGATAAGTGGGTCAGTATTTGAAATAAGTACTCGATTAAAACCCGTCATGCCTTCAGAAGCGAGTAAGCCCAAAAACGTAAAGAAATCTGAGTCGGCCTCAATTATTTTTGGAATACTTCCAGAATATCTTATTAAATGGTTTCCAACCCTATCGAAGCGGGTTCTTAAGTGTTTAATGTTCGAGTTTTTAAGAATATCGTAAGTATTGATTTTGCTGATACTAATTCCCTCGTAATTAATTCCTCTTGGAAGAGGAATATAATCACCGATTTTGATAGAATTGCCTTTACTGGTTTGAATAATCCCTTTCTTTAGAGTTACAAGACAGTGGTCTTTGGTTATTTCCACTTCTCTTCCACTCTTGGTTGTTATCCTATAAAGATTTTTTGGTGAAGTTTTTCTTGCAGCTATTATTACTTTTGACAATTCTCCCTTTAGATTTTTATCAAAGGAAAAAACCTTTATTTTAGGATCAATTATACCTTCTATATCTTTTTCGATTTTTTCTGGTTTGCCATTTTCCATTAACATGTCTACAAGTTTTCCTATTTTTTCCTTTTTAATTTGTTTGTTTTTATCCTCATAGATAACTTCTGTGTCATAACCTGTCGACTTACCGGCTCCAGATGTCGCGAAGATCGTCATGTTCGGATTTTCCAAAGAAAATCTGTCAAAGATAATAAACGATTCGTTTTTAGAATTTATTCCGTAAAGAATTCCGGTGTCGCTTGAAAGTTCGGCGGATGTTAATGGAAAAGTTGTAGAAAGGGATGTGGTATCCATATTCCTTGTAATATTTAATCTGTCAAAACCAAAAGGAGCAGTTGTCAAAAATCCACTATCCTGATCAAGAAGGGCATGTTTGGCAACAACCATTAACGATCCAAGTGTGGATTCAATCTGTTTTGTTGTGTGGTTTAGATCCTCTAAGGTTGATGCAGGAATTGTGATGTAAAAACCAAATTCAAAGAACCTTTCGGCTCCTTTTACAAGTTGTTCCTGAAGGGCTCTTGCATCTTCCAGTTTTGCTTCAGTCAGGGGATCTAATATCTTTCCTCTTTGAAGATCGGTTGAAATTTCGGCTTCCATTTCAGCAATCTTTCTGCGAAGATCATCAAGAATCGATTTTCCATCAACAGGATAAATGTAAAAAGAAATATCTAAGGAATTGTCAAAATTAACAATTGGCTCAAGCCATCCGGGGGTTACGAACCTTGGATATCCTGCAATAAAAATGGTTCTAAAGTAAACATCATTAATTTTAAAGTAATCAAAATCAACCTCTATCTTTTCCGGGGCAACAATATCCCGCACTCTTAATTCCTTTTGTTTTAGGGCTAAGGCAACACTTGAGATTACCGGTTTAGAATTTACCATTAATATTCCTTTTTCCTTTCCTCAGGTTTTATTGGGTTGTAGACCTCATAATAAAGATTGACCAAATCATCGGTTTCAAGTTGTCTAAGCTTAATTCCAAGCCTTCCCATTTGTCTTATAAGATGGTCTCGTCTGGGATAAAGAACCACTTTAGCTTTTTTAATAACATATGATTTTGGGTAAGGCAGGGGTCCGTTTCTTTTGGTTATGGCAAGAACCGATTTTGCAATTCCCAGTTCAAGAGAACTAAAAGGAAGAACAACATAAAATCTTTTACCCAGCACATTTTTCTTTTTAACGGATTCAATAATAAATTTTCTGTATGACTGCATAAGTCTATAAAGGCCCGGGTTAGCAATTTTTTTGGCAGATTCATCAAGATAATTCATGTAAGTAGATATATCTTTCTTCTGACTTCTAACTACAATCTGAACGGAGAAAGAAAGAGAATTAAGTAAGGCCGAGTAAGCTGCAATTACAGCTTCCTGCTCTTTTTCAGAAAGAAGACTGAAATTAAGAGATGTGGATTCCATTACAAGGGCGGCCCCTCCGTCTTTGAAAAGAACAATATCTTCGCAAATATCGGAAATTGGTAAATGTTCTTGGGAAGACGCCATTAAGGGAGCGTCCGGAACTCCCAATAATGGAATTTTAGGAATATTAAATTTTGTTACCATATATTGCAATCGGTGGAATAATTGTGCCGGTAGTTTCGAAACCAAGAGGTTCGAAACTAAAGCCGTCTTTTTCGGTAATAATTTCGTATTTTCCGCTCATCAGGGGAGTGACCACCATGAAATGACCCAGCTTATTGCTTTTAAGAGCCCTAACGGGGCGGCCCATTGAATCTCTTATTTCCATAATTGCCCCTTCGACAATATGTTTTTCCTGATCAATAACTTGGCCCGTTAGGGTGTTTGGGGTTGTTGGGGGGCTGGGGGGGGCGGCGTCTATGGAAAATTGAACCTGCTTTGCTGCAACCGTTCCATACCCCGAAGTAACAGGTACGACTGTTGTGGAAACCGACCCCGGTGCTTTTGCTTGAGAGGTAGTTTCTTCTACAAACAATTTAGGTATATTTCTAACAACAGGTATTTGAACGGGTATTTGTTCGGGAGCAGTGAGGGGTGGTCCCCCCACTTTTATTGACGGAACAACACTGGTAAATATGTTTGTAATACCCGAAAGAAAACTACCCTCGATTTTTTCTAAGTTTCCGGAAAAAGAGTTTGAAGAAGATTTTTTAAGATATTCCTGCAGTTTTGCTTCCCCTCCGGCGTAAAGAATCTTTTCGGAAGGTGCAGCAGCTTCATCCCGATAGTAGTTAAACTCCTTTTCAGTTTTTTTCCAGGAAAAAAGAGTTGTAGAATAAACAGATTTAAAAAAAGCAAAAATCCACCTCTCTAGTGGCCTTTCTTCTAAAGGTAAAAAGGCAAGAGCAATACCTAAAAGTGCGGATATAACAACCAAGGGCCACTTAATAATTCCCATAAGGGGAAGAGAATAAATAATAAATGCAATCAAAGCCCCACCGGCAATTTGAAAGAACTGCTTTAGAGTCATATCTCCGACAAGCCTAAATTGGTAAGAAGATATTTGTTGTGGTATAGCGTGAGATTCCATAAAGCTAGTACATAGTACAGAGTACAAAGAATTTAGTGTTCGAAACTAGGTACTAAGTACTGTGTACTTTGTACTTACCTTCCTCCTTTCGTATTTTTCATTAAAC
>JAPLZT010000048.1 GCA_026394855.1 Candidatus Woesebacteria bacterium | reverse complement strand
CGGTTGTATTATTATGCGGACCTCCCTGAAAACCGGGGAAAACGGCTCTATCTATTTTTATTGCAACTTCTGAATCTTTCTTAATTCCCTTTTTGGTTACCATAATCATTGCCCCCCTTGGCCCTCTTAGAGTTTTGTGGGTTGTAGTGGTAACTATATGACAAAAAGGTACAGGAGAAGGATAAACTCCAGATAAAATAAGACCGGCAATATGGGAAACATCTGCTACAAACCAAGCCCCGATTGAATCGGCAATCTCCCCAAATTTCTTCCAGTCAAGAATTAAAGGATATGCAGTTGTCCCAATTATTAGAAGTTTAGGTTTTTGACTCTTTGCAAGTTTTTCAACTTCGTCATAGTTAATAATCCCATTATCATCAGTTCCAAATTGAACTGATTTGAAGAACTTCCCGGAAAAAGTAATGTCGGGGTGTCCATGAGTTAAATGTCCTCCGGAAGAAAGTTTTAATCCCATTATTTTGTCTCCGTAATTAAGAAGACCAAATAAAACCTCTGCATTTGCGGGAGAACCTGAATATGGTTGGACATTTACATGTTCCACTTTAAATAGTTCTTTGGCTTTCTCAATTGCAAAAGTTTCAATCTCATCAACAATTTTATTTCCCTGATAATACCTTTTACCTGAATAGCCTTCGGAATATTTATTCATCAAAATACTTCCAACAGCTTCTCTGACAGCCTTTGAGGCGTAGTTCTCAGAAGGAATCATCATAAGCGTCTCCCTTTGTCTTTTTTCTTCTTTCAAAATTAGTGAAGCGATTTTATTTGCCACAAGAGTATTATAGCCTATTAAGCTTCCTGGAGAAAATTTTTTCAAAAACTTTCGCAACGGATTCTAATACTTCCTTTATCGATGGTTCCCCATCAACAACATACCATTTTAACCCTCCCCACTTTTCTCTAGCCATTTCTCGATATCCATTGATTATTTTTTGAAAGTACTTCTTATCCTCTTTATCGAAAGGGTCACCCTTCGTATCTTTCCTTCTTTCCATTGACGTTTCAACCGAAACGTCAAGAAGTATAACTGCATCTGGTTTTGCTTGGCCCATAACAACATCTGAGATCTTTAAAATAATGTTTTGGTCTCCCCCCTCTGCGTACCCCTGGTATGCACCGGTTGCCGTATAACTTCTATCAGCGATGACATTAATTCTTTTTTTCAAACTTGGATTAACAACTTTATCCACCCAAAATTTCCTGGCTGCGTAAAAAAGGACCATCTGTCCCTCAGACCCAATCAACTTTTGGCCCCTCAAATCAAAAATCAGTTGCCGAATTACCTCTGAACTTTTTATGCCCCCCGGTTCTCGTGTGGCAATAACTTTAATTCGGTTTCTTTTAAGAAGTTTTTTTACAAATTTTACCTGTACACCCTTTCCACAACCTCCTACGCCCTCGAAAACAATAAATTTACCCTTTTTCTTCATAATCTAATTAAACCTTAGGATACGTTGTCTTCACGCAATAAGTACCATCGGGAAGATGAACAACTTTAAAATCTTTAAAAAGCATTGGGGAAACATCTTTTAGAATTTTATAAATGTTAAAAAATACGTTTCTTATTTCAACCTCCGCATGATCCGATGCTCTCATATTAATCATATGCCTCCATGCTCTGACGTTGGCGGTAACAACAATCGGAGCTTCTGTCTCATTGGGAAGAAGCGACCTTGAAACCTGCTGCACCTTTTTTCTTAAGTCTGTTTTCTGCTCACCTAAAAGAATTTTATATCCTTTTTCCTGTTTGGCATATAAATAATCCGCCATTTCGGAATATTCCCTATGTGCCCTGTCTATTCTTTCTTCAAAAAGCTCATGTAAATGTTTATCTCCTTGATATTCCTTTCTTTCCACAAATCTTAGTACCCTTCCCGAAACATATCTCTGAGAAACTTGTGAATATGCACACCCTGCTCTATGTCGGACAAGTTCATGAGTCAAACTTCTGGAAACCCCCCAAATAAGAAAGGAAAAGTTTGCGTGTTCCATAACAGATCCGTGCCCTGAAAAAATAATATTGTCAAAATACTTCTGCGCCTCTTTGTTCCAGGTTCTTTTAGGCCCAAAGCTCATGTAGCAAGTCTGTCCCGCAACTTTTGTAAGTTTTTCGGCAGGTGGTAATTTTACAGGATCCTTAATGTACTTAATAAATTCATAATCTTTAGGAAAGCCTTGCAAAAAATTGGCTATACCGGAGATATCAACATCCGGTCTTGAAATTAAAGCAAGACCAGGACTTTTAAGATATGCTGTTTTTTCTTTAGTAAAATAAACTTTGCTATCCATTTTCATCTATTATCTCCGCTGCCATGAAGCGTACCCCTTTCTTTTCTTAACTTAAGTTTATTAATATTCGATTTGGCAACATCTGAAAATGAGAATTTTAACTCGGTAGAAATTTGAGCTAGATACCACAGGACATCTCCCAATTCCTTTTTTATTTCATCTTGCCTTAATTTTGTCATTCGTCCTCCGTCATCACGAAATGCTTTTTTTACTTTCTCGACTACCTCACCAACTTCTCCAGCAAGACCGAGGGTAGGATAGACAAAGTTTTTGCCAACAGTTGGGTAAATTGCGGTTTTTCTGGATAATTTCTGATAAGTATCAAAATCCATTTTCCTATTTACTTTCTGGCTCTCACAAGTTATAACAAACTCTAGGAAAATCTCAACCACTAAAATGATTGTTATAGGAATAACGGGAACACTAGGCGCAGGAAAAGGAACAGTTGTTGACTATCTTGTAAATAAAAAAGGCTTTAAGCATTATTCCGTAGGCGATTACCTAAAAGAAAAACTAATTAAAAAAGAGGTTGAACCGAACCGCGACAATCTTCGGGAAGTTGCAAACCAAATAATGGAAAAATATGGACCTGACTATATTACCCGCAAATTATTTCTTAAGGCAAAGAAGGAAAAAGAGGGTGTAATAATTGAAAGTATCAGAAACCCCAAGGAAGCAGAATTTATTAGAACCCAGAAAAACGGTTATTTATTTGCAGTTGACGCCAATCAAAAAACCAGATATTTAAGAATTCAAAAAAGAAATTCCGAAAAAGACAATATAACTTTTAAGAAATTTAAAGAGCAGGAAAAAAAGGAATCCCAATCAAAGGATCCAAACGCACAAAATTTACCTAAGTGCATTTCAATGGCAGATTATAAATTTGACAACAACGGTACAATAAACAAGCTATATGAAAAAGTCGAAAAAGTTATCAACAAAATCTCCTAAATATATCCGCCCTTCCTGGGATGAATATTTTATGGAAGTTACCCAAGCAATTGCCAAACACGGAAGCTGTGATAGAGGAAGAAGCGGATGCATAATTGCCAAGGATAAACAAATACTGGCAACAGGCTATGTCGGTTCCCCCGCAGGATTTCCCCACTGCGATGAAGTCGGTCATCTAATGAGAAAGGTTATAGACGAAGATGGAATAATCAGTCAACACTGCGTCAGAACTGTTCATGCAGAGCAAAATGCAATCTGTCAGGCTGCAAAAAGAGGAACTTCAATTGACGGAGCAACTGTTTACTGCAAAATGACGCCTTGCAGAGTTTGTACGATGTTAATAATTAACTGCGGGATTGAAAGAGTTTATGCTGAAAAGAAATATCATGCCGGAAAAGAGTCTGAACAGATGTTAAAAAAAGCTGGAATAAAACTCAGCTACAAATATAATACTGTTGAAAATTACTCCAATCAAAAAGGTTAAAGTTTTTTCAACTCAGGTTTTCGCCATGAAGCCCATTTACAATCCGGGTATCTTGAACAGCCAAAAAACTTTCTTCCTCTTCCGCTCCTTTTAATAATAACGTCCCCTTCTTTGCAATCAGGACATTTTGCTCCTGTTTTTTCAAGATATTTTTCCGTATGTTTGCAGTCGGGAAACCTAGAACACGAGATAAACTTGCCGAATCTTCCGATTCTGATAACAAGTTCTCCCTCTTTGCACTCAGGACATTTTACTCCCAATTTCTCAGTTTCAATCTTTACCCTCTTTCCTTCTTTAGTTACAACTTTAACTTTCTTGCTAAACGGTCCCCAAAACTTCTTTATCGTATCCGTCCATTTTTTCTCGCCATTTGCAATATTATCCAAGTCCTCCTCCATCTCTGCCGTAAATTGATATTCCAATTCCTCCGGAAAATTCTTTACCAAAAAGTCATTAACGGCAACCCCGACAAGTGTCGGGGTAAATTTTCCTTCATCTTTTTCCACATAGTTTCTGATTTGAATTGTTGAAATAATCGGGGCATATGTTGATGGCCTTCCAATTCCAAGTTTTTCCAGCATCTTAATTAAAGAGGCTTCATTAAACCTTGGAGGAGGTTCGGTAAACTTTTGAATTGGATTTACTTTAATTAAATCAAGTACCTCTTCCACTTTAACATCAGGAAGGGCTATTGAACTTTCGTCTCTCGGGAAAAGTTTACGCCAGCCGTCAAACTTCATAATCTGCCCCGAAGCTCTTAAAAGATATTCTCCCGCGCATACATCAATAACCGTTTCGTCGTAAATGCTTGCCGTCATTTGACAGGCAACAAACCTTCTAAAGATAATGTCATAAAGTTTATTTTCATCGGAGGCTATTTCAACTTTTTCATTCAAGTTTGTAGGACGAATTGCTTCATGGGCTTCCTGAGCAACTTTACTTGTTGTTTTATAATATTTGGGGGATTCGGGAAGGTATTTTTCCCCATAGGTTTTTTTGATAAACTCCCTTGCTTTAGCTATTGCGGTTTGTGAAATGTTAAATGAATCAGTCCTATGATAGGTAATTAAACCCTCTTCATATAATTTTTGGGCAGCTCTCATCGTTCTTTTGGCAGACCAGCCGAAAAGTCTTGCTCCCGCCTGAGACATGGTTGAAGTTGTAAAAGGAGGGTATGACTTTTTAACAACTTCCCTCTTTTTAACATCCAGAACTTTGTAGTTGGACTTTTTAAGTTCTTCTACGATTTCATCCGCACGTTTGTTGTTTTTTACTTCCTCTTTAGTCAGTTGAACTGTGAAATTTTCTTTTTTACCGACTTTCCTTTTGATGTCACAATAAATTTCCCAATATTCCTCCGTCTTAAAAGCTTCTATTTCTCTTTCCTTTTCAACAATAAGTTTTACTGTTACAGATTGAACACGTCCTGCCGAAAGACCCCGTCTTACCTTTTTCCAAAGAAGAGGGGAAAGTTCATAGCCCACAAGTCTGTCTAATACCCTTCTTCCTGTCTGGGCGTCAACGAGATTCTTATCGATGTCTCTGGGATTAGCAATTGCCTCTTCCACTGCCTCCTTGGTTATCTCATGAAATGAAATGCGTTTAAATTTGTCATTTGCCATTTGAGATTTGCCATTTGAGCGCAACACTTCAAAAACGTGTTGCGCGATGGCCTCTCCCTCACGGTCAGGGTCTGATGCAAGGAATACCTTTTTTGCTTTCTTAGCTTGCCTAATCAACTCTAAAATAACACTCTCTCTTTTAACAACCGGAACATAATCGGGTTTAAAGTTGTTTTCAACATCAACTCCTAACTTACTTTTAGGTAAATCCTTAATATGCCCCATTGTTGCCATAACCTCAAAGTCCTTCCCAAGAAATTTGGAAAGTGTTTTGGCTTTAGTAGGACTTTCAACAACAACTAGATCCATAATTTATCAATAACCTCCTTTGGAGATTTTACACTATTTGCCCCCTCTTCTATCAACCAGTCAGTCGCTTCCGATCCGGGAATCGCAAAAACATCGATACCGGAATTCGCCGCCCAAGAGGCAGTTGATAATGTTCCGGACCTTCTTTTTCCTTCAACGACCAAAACCGCGCAAGATAATTCCACGATTATTCTATTTCTTGCCAAAAAGTTTTTAGGAAGTGGTTTTGTACCATTAGAATACGGTGAAACCAACGCCCCATGTTTAACAATTTCTTCAGAAAGTGCTTTATTTTCGAAAGGATAAATAATATCAAGGCCGCTTCCCAAAACCGCAATTGTTCTTCCTCCCATCGCCAGTGCTGTTTTATGTGCAACCGTATCAATTCCCCTTGCAAGTCCCGAAATAATTGTATATCCCTCTTTAACAAATTTTTTTACAAATTTCTTAGTTAGGGCTTCTCCTCTGGGAGATAAATTTCTTGATCCAACAACCGCAATTGCCTTGCAGTCAGACTGTAATATTTTTCCTTCTATATAAAGTTTCATATACCTACCCTTGTAATCCAATAGTCCATAATCTTTCTGGCGATTGGTCCGGCAATAGAAGAACCTTCTCCCCCTCCTTCAACCAGTACGGTTAAATTAATTTCAGGAAAATCCGACGGATAAAATAATGTAAACCACGCGTGAGTTTTGTCGTCTTCATTAGTTTCCGCCGTACCGGTTTTACACGCTATATGACCACCCCAATCAAAAAACGTATACCCTGTTCCCCCCGCGCTGCAAACTCCCTCCATTCCCTCTCTTACTAAATCCAGAGTTTCTTTTTTAAAATTAAGGTTTATACATTTCGAAATTCCCACAATTTTAGGCTGACAGATTTGTCCTCCATTACCAATAATTTCAATTGCACGGTTTACCTCAACCGGAGTTACCGCAACATCCCCTTGGCCGATTGCAAAGTGGTAAGTGTTTCCCAAAAACCAGGCTTCATTTTTAATTTTTCTTTTCCATTCGGGAGTTGGAATTAAACCCGCAATTTCTCCCGGAATATCTATCCCGCTTTTTTCGGAATATCCAAATTTGTCCGCATATTCAACCATATTTTCAATCCCCAATATCTCTCCGATTGTATAAAAGAAAGTGTCAGTGGACCTCGTTATTGCCCTGACTATTCCAATTTCCCCCTCAATCCTTCCATATTGGGTAAAGTACCAGTTGGTATATGAATAGTCATTCACCCTAATTATGCCGGTATCCAAATATCTATAATTTTTATCTATCTTTTTTTCCTCTAGTGCAGCAACCGCAATGGTTGGTTTAAAAACAGATCCCGGATGATACAACCCCCCTGTTACTCTATTAAAAAGAGGTAAAGCAGGATCTTTTAAACTTTTGACAATATTATTCGGATCATATGATGGAGACGAATAAAAAGCCAACACTTGCCCTTTTGAATCAGTTGCAATAACCCCCCCTTTTTTCTCAACCATTTCTTCTGCAACTTTTTTCTGAAGACCAAAATCAATATTGGTTTTTATATCTTCCCCCGGAATAGGTTCTATTTTCCCCAATGTCCTTACATATTTTCCGGTTATATCAACCTCAACAAGTTCCTCTCCGTCTGTTCCACGAAGTGCACAATCATATTCTTCCTCAAGACCGCTCCGGCCAATAAAATCACCCAACACTTTTGGACCTTTCTCGGGACACTTTGGATCAATTTTTCCAATTTCGCCTTCATTGGCTTCCCCCAAGTAGCCTCCGGCATGGGCAAAGATAGGCCCAAGAATATAATTTCTTTTCGCATCTTCATGACTTCCTATCAACGTTTCTCCACCTCTTGCTAAAATTTTCCCCCGAGGCGCTGGGATTTTAGTTCTCTTAATTCTATTGCCATCCGATAATTCCCTGTAGTACTTTCCTTTTATTATCTGGAGTTCAAAAAGCCGGGAAACTAAAAAAAGAAAAAATAAAACCAACACTCCTCTTAAAAACCATGAAAGCCAAGATTGAGTTTTGGGTGAAGTTAATTCCATCACACCAATACTACTTTCTCTGAAGCCAACTTACAACCCTCTTGAAACTCTTATTTTTTTAAGAAGGCCGGGATTGTCTAAACAAATTCCACAACCCCTGACAACGCAGGTTAATGGATCTTCGGCAATATAGACGGGCATTTTTGTTGCGTCGGAAACCATCTTATCAATTCCCGGGAAAAGTGCCCCGCCTCCTGCCAAATAAACTCCTTTTTCCATAATATCCGATACAAGTTCGGGCGGAGTTTCTTCGAGGCAATCCGCAATATTTCCAATTATTTCCTGAATTATGGGAGAAAGAGCCTCTTTTATTTCACTGCTTGTAAGTTTTATGGATTTAGGAAGTCCTGTTTCTAAATCCCTTCCCCTTATAACCGCAACTTTTTCTTTTCCGCCTTCTGTCATCCCAATTCCAATTTTTACTTCTTCCGCCGTGGGCTGACCCAAAAGAAGCGAGTATTTAAGTCTGACGTATGAAATTATTGCTTCATCCATTTCATCACCTGCGACCCTAATTGATTTTCCTAATACAATTCCCCCATATGAAATAATTGCAATCTCGCTAGTTCCCCCTCCAATATCAACAATAAAAGTTCCGGCTGGGGACTCTACGGGAAGACCGGCCCCGATTGCAGCAGCCATTGGTTCTTCAATAAGATGCACCTCTCTTGCTCCGGCGTCTAAAACCGCATCCGATACGGCTCTTCTTTCAACTTCGGTAACTCCCGAAGGAATTCCGATAATAACTTTTGGCCTGGGAATTTTAGGAATTGCGCCTGTCGACTCATGTATTTTTTTTATATAGTATGAAAGCATTGAGGCGGTTGCATCAAAATCCGAAATAACTCCATCTTTTAATGGCCTTATAACTTCAATTGTTGCCGGAGCTCTTCCCAACATTTTTCTGGCTGAGGATCCTATTGCCAAAACTTCCTTAGTTTTTTTATTTCTGGCGACAACCGATGGCTCTCTAATTACAATTCCTTTTCCTTTAACATAAACTAAAGTATTGGCGGTTCCAAGATCAATACCTATATCATGGGAAAAAAATCCAAGAATTCTATTTAGGGGGTAAAATCTCATACGTGTATAATATCAAATTAATGCAGACATTATTCTACATTCTTTTTTTCTTTACGCCACTTGTTCTTTGGCCTTACACATCGGAACTATTTGAGTTTAACAAGATGATTTTTGTTTACATTTTGACATGTCTGATTGCCGCAACTTGGGCAACCAGAATTATCTTGGAAAAGAAAATTATCTTCCGTCGCACATTATTAGATATTCCGCTACTTATATTTCTTGGGTCCCAAATTCTTTCAACTATATTTTCGATAGACTACAGAACTTCACTATTAGGATATTATTCCCGTTTCAATGGAGGTTTACTTTCTACGATTTGCTACTTACTTCTCTACTGGGCGTTTGTTTCCAATATGGATCGTAAAAAAACGCTATACGCTATACGCTATACGCTATACGCTTCCGTTCTGGTTTGTGTTATCGCTTTCCTTGAACATTTCGGCATAAACGCAACTTGCAAATTAATGGGTCAGGGATGGACATCCTGCTGGGTGCAGGATGTTCAGAACAGAGTTTTTTCAACCCTTGGTCAACCAAATTGGTTGGCTACATGGATAGTTGCCATAATTCCCCTCACGTTATATCAAATTTTAGATTCTAAAAAAATTAAACGGATGCTTTTATATCTTCTAAGCTTACTGCTTTTTACAACTCTTCTTTTTACAAAATCACGTTCCGCACTTTTAGGATTTATCTTTGCGGACTTAATCTTTTGGGGTTGGGTTTTAATAAAAAACAAAAAACAATTTCTTGTTCAAACCATAATTCTTAACTCATTATTCATAATTCTTTTTTTTACTGTCAGTTCACCGTTCACCGTTTACCGTTTACCAGTTACTACCCCAACAGGTCCCGCTTTGGAAGTGGGAGGCACAGAATCAGGAACTATAAGAAAAATTGTTTGGAAGGGAGCCGCTCAAATCTGGCTCCACTACCCAATCACAGGATCCGGTGTAGAAACCTTTGCTTTTTCATATTATAAGTTCAGACCGGTTGAACACAATTTGGTTTCGGAGTGGGATTTTCTCTATAACAAAGCACACAATGAATACTTAAATTTAGCGGCAACCACAGGAACTTTCGGCATCTTAAGTTACCTTTGTTTAATTGGAGTAATATTTTTTGTTTTTCTTAGAAAACCCGATATTTTCTCCATTTCTTTGGCCTCTGGTTTTACTGGACTTTTAATTTCTAACTTCTTTGGTTTTTCAACCGTTTCTACCCAGCTGCAGTTTTTCCTTTTCCCTGCAATTGCGATCACTCTGGGAGTACAAAGTACACAGTACAAAGTACCTAGCAAACAAAAAACTTCAAATTCGCAAAAATTATTTTTCCTTATCACTCTATGTACTATGCTCTATGTACTAAGTACTATCCTCCGCTACTGGTACGCTGATACTCTTTTTGCCAAAGGCGACGTCTCCAGTTTACAAAAAGCTATTATACTTTCCCCCAAAGAAGCAATTTTCCATAACAAATTAGCCGAAGTTAATCTCTCTATTTCCGAATCCAACAAAGCAATAAACCTCTCTCCGGCAAATGTTAATCTTTTGAGAAGTCAGGCGGGAATTTATCTCAAGCTTGCAATTTCCGACCCTAAATATTTGGGGTCTGCCAAAGATACACTTCTTAAAGCAATCGTAAAAGCCCCGACAGATGCAAAGCTTCTATATAATCTGGCACTAATTTATATGCGAACCGGAGAAGCGGATGAATCAATAAAACTTTTAGATAAAACGATTGAAATAAAATCCAATTATAAAGACGCAAGGTACTTATACGCACTTATTTTAATTGATAAAGGGAACACCAACGAAGCTAAAGATCAACTAAACTATATCCTAGAAAAAATTGATCCTAAGGATACAAATTCACAAAACCTTCTAAAGAAGATACAATAGATCAATGATTCGCAAAATTTTACGCTCGGGAGACCCAAAGTTAAGGGAAATATCTAAAACTGTAGTTAAGATTGATTCTAAGATCCTGAAACTTGTTCAGGACCTTAAAGAAACTTTGGCCGTTCAAAAAGATCCTGAAGGAGTGGGTCTTGCTGCACCCCAAATAGGCAAGAACTTAAGAATTTTTGTAGCTAATTATAAAGAATTAAATAAGGTTATCATAAATCCGGAAATCATAGAAACTCACCAATCACCAATCACCAATCACCAATCACCAAAATCTCGTCGCGAGATTTTAGAAGGTTGTCTGTCTCTCCCCAACTACTACGGACCATTAAAAAGAGTGAATTCGATTAAAATTAAATACTTAAACGAAGAAGGAAAAGAAATGATGGAAGAATTTAAAAGCTTTAATGCCCAAATAGTTCTTCATGAGATAGATCATCTTAACGGAGTTTTATTCTTAGATAGACTTTTAGAACAGAAGCAACCTTTATATAAATTAGAGGCAGATAAATGGGAGGAGGTTGAACTTTGAAAATAATATTTTTTGGTACCCCCGAGTTTGTTGTACCGATTCTTTCAAAACTTTCTAAAGTTCATGAAATAGTAGCTGTTGTTACCCAGCCTCCAAAACCCGTAGGACGGGAACAATTTAAAAAATACTCTTCTGTTGATGATTGGGCACACAAAAGAAATATCCCCATCATTTTTGAATTTGACAAAACTTTCCCTGAAGCGAACTTAGGAGTTTGCGCAGCCTACGGAAAGATTGTTCCGGAAACTGTAATTAATAAATTTAAATTTGGAATCTTAAATATTCACCCATCCCTCCTTCCCAAATATAGGGGTGCTTCTCCAATTAACGAAGCCATAAAAAATGGGGATACAGAATGCGGAGTGACCATAATTAAGATGGATAAAGAAATGGATCACGGGGGAGTTGTTACTTTCTTTAAAGAAGAGATTCTCCCGGACGACACAACAGTTTCATTAAGAGAAAAACTTTTTGAAAGATCCGGGGATGTTTTAATTCAGTTAATTCCTGCCTACGTTTTAGGCAAGGTAAAACCGAAAGAACAAAATGAAAAAGATGCAACTTTCACAAAAGTACTAACCAAAGAAGACGGATTTATTGATTTCACTGTTCACCAATCACCACTCACTGTTCACAATTTCATTCGAGCCATGAACCCTTGGCCCGGAGCCTGGACCAAACTTGAAAATCAAAAAAGACTAAAGTTACTGAAAGCACATCTAGAGGAGGAAAAACTTATTTTAGACGAAGTACAGCTTGAAGGCAAAGATCCGGTTTCCTGGAAACAATTTAAGGAAGGCTATCCCAAAGCAGATTTTTTGTAATCAAAAAGTTTTTCTTCCTTCTCAAATCTTTTAATGCATTTTGCACAAAGTTTCATTGTTTGTTTAACCCCACCGACCATAACCGCGATTTTCTGAAGATTTGGTTTAAAGGTTCTAGGAGTCTTTTGGGCCCTTTTCTTCCACCGCTTCCCGGCAACACCCCTTTTGTGCTGTTGGCTTCTCCCGACAATGGTATCTTTTCCGCACTTATCGCAAATATATGACATAATAGTTGGTTAAAGGGTATTATATATTTAACTTGACCGTATGACAATGCTTTTTTTAATATTGGCTTTTGCCATAACCATAACCGTCCATGAGGCGGCTCATGCTTGGATGGCTAACCGGCTGGGAGACCCTACTGCAAAACTTTCAGGAAGGCTTTCATTAAATCCACTTGTTCATTACGATCCGGCAGGAACTACCCTTCTTATAATTACTGCGATTCTTTGGTACTTTCACAAACTTCCTTTTCCTTTCGGTTGGGCTAAACCCGTCCAATTTGATCCTTATAACCTCAAAAATCCCCAGAGAGATTCAGCCCTAATATCATTCGCCGGTCCTGGGGCTAACCTGATCTTGGCAATCATTCTTTCAATTATCCGTAAACTAAGTTTATTACCCTTTTCCCCATTCTCTTTTCTTTTAGACATACTTCCGGTTTTCATTGTTCTTAATATCTCTCTCGCCATATTTAACCTTATTCCAATTCACCCACTCGACGGTGGTAAAATTCTGGTTGGACTTCTTCCTTCAAAAAAAGCCCATGAAGTTGATATCTTTCTAAATAGATTTGGTTTTATTATTTTAATAGCTTTAATTTTTCCCATCTTTGGAAATGAACCTCTAATAAATACAATAATATCTCCGATTATCAAAATTCTTATCTCAATCCTGATTCCGGGAAACCTCATTATTTGACTATTTTCACAAGTTGACTTTTTCACACAAATTACTAGAATGGAATTGACCCTGTTGCGGGGAACCAAAGGTTGGACTTTCCTGACCGGATAGTTTAATCGGGAGGGCGAAGTCTTTAAGCTGTAACGGTTTAAGGCAGCCCACCCACCTGGAAGGTTTTCAGGAAAATTAGCCAGTTTCCCAAAGCAGGGTCATTTTTTGGTATAATTCGAATTAGTGCCTCCCTAGCTCAATGGTAGAGCAGCGGTTCTGTAAACCGTCGATGACAGTTCGATTTCTGTCGGGAGGCTCAATATCTACTTCTTATTAGTTTTGCTATTCATATTGACTTCGGTATTTATTAGGGTAATAATTAAATTATGACTTATCCTGCCAAAGTCAAAGAGAAATCTACCCTACTCCGACAAAAAGGTTATTCATTAAACGAGGTATCTTCTGAAATGAAAATTGCCAAAAGTACTGCTTCGGTGTGGCTCGGAAACCTAAAACTAAGTAATATAGCAAAAGAAATATTACTTAATAAGAAGAATAATCGTTTTTTTAAACCCAATAATACTGAGTGGATGAAAGGAAAGAAAACAAAACCAAGGATTTGGACGAAACAAAGACTTAATCTTTTGAAGAGATACTATAACTCTGGTCTAAACATGTTAGAAGTTGGTGAGCGGATGGGTGTAACTGGTTCAACCATAAACCATACAATGCGGAGGAATAATATCCCCAGAAGAACATTTTCCGAAGCGTGCAGTATAACCTTTTCCAAGAAGTTGCCATCATATAAAAAGAAAAGGAACCTTTCTTCAAAAGAAAAATACTTGCAAGTTGCCACCCTGATGCTTTATTGGGCCGAAGGAGCAAAAGGCAGGCATTCTGTCGATTTTGCGAACAGCGATAGCAAAATGGCAACACTTTTTTTAAAAGGATTGAGGGAAATTTACGGGGTTGATGAGAAAAGATTGAGGGTATGTCTCTATTGCTATGCAAACCAGGACACCAACAAATTGTTGAACTACTGGTCAAGCCTACTCAAAATCTCTAAAAGTCAGTTTATAAAACCATACGTTAGAAAAAATTATAATGAAAATAAAATTGGAAAGATGGTTTATGGAGTTATACATATCCGCTATTCAGATAAAAAGCTACTTATGCAAATCAAGGCTGAAATTGATATAATGCAGGAGGAGTTAAATAAGCTGGGGTGGCGGAGTGGACAATCGCATTTCTCTGTAAAAGAAATGTCCGAAAGGGCTACATAGGTTCGAATCCTGTCCCCAGCACAGTATAGAAATGGGGAGTTTAAATAAACTTCAGAATATAGAAAAAGAGGATTAAGAAAGCTCCTGCTGCAATTAAAAGAAACACCGTTTTTTTGTCCATAATTCAATTATAGTATAGTATAGTATAATTGCGTTTACACTGAATTCCATGAAGTGCCTGGGTAGCTCAGTTGGTAGAGCGTATCATTGGTAATGATAAGGTCATCGGTTCAATCCCGATCTCAGGCTCCAAACTTGACATAAAATCATCGTTATAGGACAATTAAGAAATGGAAGGCGGAGAGAAGAAAATAAAAGTTGCCCACAATGTGTTTTTTGCTCTTGTTGCTATTCTTAGTGCAAAAGCTTGTGAAAAAATTGGGCTCAGAGACGGCGATCCCGGAACAGTTGTCAATCAAACTACATGCTGGAAAGACCCTGGGGGTAAAAATGCTTCAAGATTGGAAGCCCCAACCGGTCAGGAAGATCACGGCCTTATTCGTGAAGGAGCCAAAGCAATCATTACAGCCGATGAAGAAACAAAAATGTTTGGCGCAACTTCAGGTATGGGTACTTCGATCCGAGTCGTTATAAACGGTGAAGATATTACACCCTCTCTGGGTGTAATAGATTTTATGGCCCAGGAACAAAGGATAACTGCAGTGCCCATCGAACCGAAAAATCAAGTTTGCTGGATAAAATCAACTGATTTCGCCCCGGCAAATAAATAAATTATCCACTTGGCTATTTAAGGTTTAACTGTTAAAATACCTTCATGGCTAAAAAAGGAGCAAGAGAACTGGTTGCTTTAATCTGTTCATTCTGTAAATCACAAAACTATATTACAGAAAGGAATAAAGTTAATATGGATACAAAAGGTAAGGGAAAGCTTCAGATAAACAAATTCTGTAAAACCTGTAGAAAAGTAACACCCCACAAAGAAACCACGAAATTAAAATAGAAGAAATATACTACTTATTCAATGGCTGCATCGAATAGTTTTGATACTTGAAGCGCAGGTCTCTGGCATCTAAGAATGTCGCATCTGGGTGTGTTAACAAGTGTGCAACCTAAATTCAAATCACACCTTACCCCCTCGAAATATTTTTTTCCTTCTCCAGAAGAATTAACCTTAAAATCAGGCATGCCGAACTCAGCTAACAATTCTTCCTGTAGAGATCTGGGTAAACTACCATTTTCCATAATATAGGATATATGTTAATATATATGTATGAAAAAGTCAAAAAAAGTCCTTGTTGGTGGTTGTTTTGATATCCTCCACTATGGCCATATCTACTTTCTTAAAAAGGCAAAGAAATTAGGAGATACTTTAATTGTAGCTTTAGAATCCGATGAAAATACAAGAAAGCTAAAAGGCCCTAAAAGACCAATCCATACCCAGAAACAAAGAGCCGAGATACTCAAGTCACTTAAATTTGTAGATGAAGTAATACTCCTTCCCCCATCCCCCGACTACAAACTATTAACAAAAAATATCAAACCGGATATTATTGCCTGCGACCCTGAAGATAAACTACTAAAGAATAAAAACATATATGAATCCTTAGGAGTAAAAATTGTAGTTATTCCTAAAATCAAAAGTCCTTCAACCACCCAAATAGCCAAGCTTCTTAAACTAGACTGAAACTGATATAATCTCAATAGTTTAGGGTTATAACCCTGAGCATATTATTATCTTGAGCGTAGTCGAAAGAGTCGAAGGGGTGTCGGTTAACGGTAAACCACTCGCCTCCAGAGCGAGGACTGGGGGTTCAATTCCCTCCACCCCTGCCCAAAGGGAAATGCGCTCAGGTTTGCTGGCGTTGGCGGGTGCACAACACTCAAAAAATAGCGTGTCGAAGCCCTTTTTCCACTTATTGATAAAGCACATGGAATCGGTTC
>JAPLZT010000127.1 GCA_026394855.1 Candidatus Woesebacteria bacterium | reverse complement strand
ATTAAAACACTGAATAATCTAAAACTTAACGGCAACGTGCAATTGCAACTTGCAAACATGGCAATTAGCCTCGAATAAAGGTATAATGTAAATAGATAATGACTAAAAACGACTTTGATGCACACATCTTAAGCTCCGCTTACACAGCGAAACAAATTACGCTCTTGGAGGGTTTGGAACCTGTAAGAAAAAGACCGGGAATGTATATAGGTTCGACCGATTCCAGGGGCTTACATGAATGCTTAAGAGAAATTGTCGATAATTCGGTTGATGAAAGTTTTGCCGGAGTTGCAAATAACATCTGGGTGACCCTAAATAAGGACGGATCGGCAACGGTAAGGGATAATGGCAGAGGAATTCCTGTAGATAAACATAAATCGGGCGTTTCCGCGCTTGAACTTACCATGACTAAACTCCACGCCGGAGGAAAATTCGGAGGGGGAGCATATAAAGTATCGGGGGGGCTTCATGGAGTCGGAGCCTCAGTTGTCAATGCTCTTTCTTCGTTTTTTAGAGTTGTGGTTTTGAGAGACAACAAAGCTTATTATCAGGAATACAAAGAAGGTAAACCCGCAAAATCCGTTTCTGAAGTTTCTTTCGAAAAGATTAAGGAGTGGGGCATAGAAGCCGAAAAGGGTGAAACAGGAACAATTACAACATTTTTCCCCGACAAAAAAGTCTTTGGGAAAGTAACTTTTGATAATAATAAAAGCAAAGCCCTTCTTAAAGATAGAGCCTACTTGGTTGCAGGTCTTTACTTCCATTTTAAAGACGAAAATGACGGAGATGTTATCTATATATCAAAAGATGAAAGTGAAATCTCCTGCGAGGTCGCAATTCAATATACCGATTCATTTAACGAAAACGTCAAAGGTTATGTAAACGGCATTAATACAGTAGATGGCGGAACCCACGTAACGGGTTTTAGAATTGCATTAACCCGCGCAATTTGCGATTATGCCAAGAAATTAAACGGGAATGGAAACGGAAAAGCTGACGAAAACGTTCTTGCCGGGGAAGATATGAAGGAAGGCTTAACTGCGGTTGTCTATATTAAAATGCCCTCAGACAGGCTTCAATTTGAATCCCAGACAAAAGCAAAATTAAATAATCCTGAAGTTCAAACATTTGCTGCTCAAACAGTAAAGGAAGGTTTGGATACATATTTTGAAGAACATCCCCAAGATGCCAGAAAAATAATTGACAAGGTAACCCTTGCGGCAAGAGCAAGACTTGCGGCACGGGCAGCAAAAGACGCCGTCCTAAGAAAAGGGGCCTTAGAAGGAGCAGCTCTTCCCGGACTTTTGGCTGACTGTCAATCAAACGATCCGTCTATTTCAGAGCTTTACATTGTTGAGGGTCCCTCTGCCGGCGGAAGCGCGAAAATGGGAAGAGACCGAAAATACCAGGCAATTTTGCCCTTAGGAGGAAAAATTTTGAATACCGAAAGGGCACATTTGGATAAAATTGTAAAGTTTGAGGAAATAAAAAACCTAATAATTGCCCTAGGCGGTGGAATTGGGGATACCCTTAACTACGATAAATTCAGATACCATAGAGTAATAATTATGACGGATGCTGACGTTGACGGGGAACATATCACAACCCTTCTTTTGACATTCTTTTTCAGACATATGCCGGAAATTATAAATAGGGGATACCTTTATATAGCTCTTCCCCCTTTGTATAAAGTTACTTTTGGCAAGGAAATCTTTTACGCATACGATGATATCGAAAAAGACAATTTTATTAAAGAAAAGACAAAAGGCGCCAAATACGGTTTACAAAGGTATAAGGGCTTAGGAGAAATGAATCCGTCCCAACTTTGGGAAACAACAATGGATCCTACTAAGCGTACCCTTAAACAGGTGTCTGTGGCGAGTGCCGAGGAAGCAGATAAACTCTTTACCATGCTCATGGGAGAAGAAGTTCCCCCCAGAAAGAAATTCATTCAGACAAATGCGAAACTCGCAACTCTAGACGTGTAGGAGTCAACCCGCCGGGTTGACTTTTATTTCCCTATTGAAAATATAAAAAGGCTATTCTAAAATTCTCGCATGGACATACAACTAATTGCACTTTTTGCAGCCCCCATAACTGCTCTCTTTGCCTTAGGTTATGGAGTTTATCTTACCAAAAAGGTTCTTAAAGATTCCGAAGGACCGGAAAAACTTCAGCAAATAGGGAAGGCCGTAAGAGACGGAGCCATGAGCTATCTTAAAAAACAGTTTAGTGTAGTCTTTCCGATTATGGCAGTTCTTGCTGTAATTATCTTTTTTACATTGGGTAAAGGAATTGCCGTTACCTTTTTAATGGGAGCAATTTTTAGTGCACTTATTGGATATTTCGGAATGTGGATCGCGGTCCGGGCCAATGTACGAACGGCCAATAATGCAATCAAAGGATTGGCTCCCGCTTTACGCTCTGCGTTTGGCGCAGGAACTGTTAATGGAATGCTGGTTGTCGGTCTTGGTCTTTTAGGGGTTTCCATTATTTATATGTGGTCATACTTTACGTTTATTCATCTTGGGGCTGACGCTGTTGCCAAAAACGCAACAAGTGTACTGGTTGGCTATGGTTTTGGAGCAGCCCTTTTGGCACTTTTTATGAGAGTCGGAGGAGGAATTTTTACCAAGGCCGCTGACGTTGGAGCAGATCTTGTCGGAAAGATAGAAAAAGGAATTCCTGAAGATGATCCCAGAAATCCGGCAACCATTGCAGATAATGTCGGGGACAATGTCGGAGACTGTGCCGGAATGGCAGCCGATGTTTTTGAATCATACGCTTTGACAATTGTCGCAGCCATGATTTTGGGAGGACAACTTTTCGGACTGGCAGGAGTTGTTTTCCCGCTTTTAGCCCGAAGCGGAGCAGTTTTAACTTCCATTTTGGGAACTTTCTTTGTTAAAGCTAAAAACGAACTGGAAAACCCATTAAATCCATTAATTCGAGGGTTTGTTGTTTCGGCTGTTGCCGCAATTATTATCTTTATGGCTCTTGCTGTATTCCTGCTTAAAGAACCCCGTGCAGGCTATGCAGCAGTAACCGGAATTATCTCCATGTTTGCTCTCCTATTTATTACAAAATATTACACGGGTCCCGGAGAAAAACCTGTTGTGGCAATTGCCAAAGCTTCTCAAACCGGAGCGGGAACAAATTTAATTGCCGGGCTATCAATCGGAATGGAATCTACATTCTTCTCGGTTCTGGTTATTGCAGCTACCATTTTTGTAGGATATTTATTTTTAGGTTTTTACGGAATAGCCCTTGCCGGAATGGGAATGTTGGCAACGACCGGAATTATAATGTCTCTCGATACCTTTGGACCGATTTCGGATAACGCCCAAGGAATGGTTGAAATGGCCAAATTGGGAGGAAAAGCCCCTAAGGTAACGGGGAACTTGGATGCAGTCGGAAATACCACCAAAGCCTTAACCAAAGGTTTTGCAGTGGGATCTGCGGCAGTTGCCGCATCTTCCCTTTTTGCAACTTATTTTGAGGCAACGGGGCTTACATCTATTGATATTGCCATCCCCAAGGTTTTTATAGGATTACTTTTGGGCGGTGCTCTTCCTTTCCTTTTTTCTTCAAGATTAATAGGTTCCGTAGGTAGGGCTGCATTTCAGGTAGTTGAAGAGGTAAGACGTCAATTTAAGGAAATCAAAGGAATTATGGAAGGAAAAGCGCTTCCCGATTATTCAAAAGCAATTGCAATTGTAACTGTTGCGGCCCAAAAAGAATTGATAGTACCTGCCGCAATTGTTGTCCTAATGCCGGTTGTTGTTAGTCTTTTGGGAGCAGAGGCTTTAGGAGGATTCTTGGGAGGAGTTGTTGCGGTTGGTCTAATGCTGGCTTTTTATATGTGCAATACCGGAGGAGCATGGGATAATGCCAAGAAATATATTGAAGATGGAAATATGGGAGGAAAAGGAAGTGACACCCATAAAGCGGCGGTTGTGGGAGACACGGTAGGGGACCCATTAAAAGACACATCCGGTCCGGCATTAAACCCAATGATGAAAATTGTGCAAATTGTCGCCCTTCTTATTGCCCCTCTTGTAATCCGGTTTATTGGAAAATAATTGGTCAAATTTAGCCTCAAAAAACACCTTTTTCCCCTTGTTTTGAACCTGGTAAAAGGATAAAATATAGGAGTGGACATTGGTAAAATAAGGCCTACAGAAATAACTTCAGAACTATCAAAAAGCTACCTTGATTATGCCATGAGTGTCATCGTCGCCCGTGCACTTCCTGATGTCAGAGACGGTCTAAAACCCGTCCACAGAAGAATTCTTTACGCCATGCATCTAATGGGACTTCACTATACGGGGTCGGCAACTACAAAATCCGCCAAAGTTGTCGGAGAAGTTTTGGGTAAATATCATCCACACGGGGATATGGCAGTTTATGATGCCATGATCAGAATGGCTCAGACCTTTACCATGAGATATCCGTTAATTCATGGTCAAGGCAACATGGGGTCGGTTGACGGCGATCCGCCGGCCGCTATGCGTTACTGCATTACTGGAGAAAGTCTTATTGTCACAGATAAAGGTCTTGAGAGAATTAAAGATATTGGTAAAAGAAAAGATGTAAAAATTATTTCTTGGAATAATATTGTAAGAAACGCACCAAAGTGGTTTGATTCCGGAATACATCCAACTATTAAAATAGAAACTTACAGAGGATATTCTCTTCAGGGGTCTCTCAATCATCCAATACTTACGTGGGGAACTGATAACAATGGTAAACCATCCTTGGCGTGGAAAATGTTTGGAGGTATAAAAGAGGGGGAATATGCGGCAATTAATAGAACTTCGACATTCTTCCCAAGAGAACCTTCAGTAAAAAATTACCATCCTAAATTTGAGGATAAACGAACAGATATTCATACATTGCCATCAAAAATGACTCCTGAACTGGCATTTATCTTAGGATCTTTAGTTGCAGAAGGAAATGTATCCAAAGAACAATTAGGTTTTTGCAATAGCGATCCGGAATATCTGGAAAGGTTCAAACAGTGTTTCAAAAAAGTTTTTCCGGACTGCAGACTCCATGAATATAAAAGAAAGCCTCAGGGCTTTACTAAAAAATATTACTATTCTCTTGAAATTCATTCCAAGCAAGTAATAGAATTTTTAAAAAGCCTAGGATTAAATCCCGTCCGTGCTGCACAAAAAGAAGTTCCTTGGATTATTTATCAATCTTCAAAGAACAGTTTATCTTCCTTCCTGAGAGGGTACGCAGAAGGGGACGGGAGTGCATATCTTTCAGGAGCTCCAGAAATTAGTTTTATTTCAATGAGTAAAAATCTTCTTGATCAGCTACAGATTATTCTTCTTCGTTTTGGTATAGAAGGTTCTGTAAGATATCAGAAATCAAAAAAAATATATAAATTATTTATCAGGGGACATAACAATCTAAATCTTTTCGCGAAACAAATAAATTTCACTTCTGATAAGAAAGCTCAAAAATTGTCTCAGATTTGTAAGATGAACAGCGACGAATTGATTATGTCCAAAACAGATTTTATACCCTTCATTTTAGACTACTTACGAAAATCAAAAAAATATTATGGTCATATAGAATGGCTTAAAAAGCATAATTTCGACAGGCTTCCAAAACTTAAAAAAATCTGGCCAAAACTAGAAACATTTCTGGATAAAGACGATAAACTGATTCTTGAAGAGATATTAAAAAATGGTTTTCTGTTTGACAAAATAACAAAGGTTCAAAAATCAAGTAAAGAAAGGGTTTATTCAATAGGCGTAGATAGTTCTGATCATTCTTTTATATCAAATGGATTTATCAGTCACAATACAGAAGTTAAACTTGCCAAAGTTTCCGATTATGTTTTATCAGATATAGAAAAAGAAACGGTTGATTTCACCGACAATTTTGACGCAACCTTAAAAGAACCGACTTATTTGCCATCCCTTCTTCCCAATCTTTTACTCATGGGTTCTGAAGGAATTGCTGTTGGAATGGCAACCAAAATTCCTCCGCATAACTTAAAGGAAGTTATTGATGGGGTTATGGCAATGATTGAAAAAGGCAAGGTAATTTTGGAAAAAGAAAAGCAGGAAAAGCAAACAGACTTCGTCATCCACAAGATAAATCTTGTGGCTTCTGGAGAAGTAAAAAGAATAAGTGAAGCCGAACTTAATCCTACAGCAGTTTCTTTCGAAAGCGCAATTTCAATTGATGTACTTACAAATATTATTCCCGGTCCTGATTTTCCAACTGG
>JAPLZT010000041.1 GCA_026394855.1 Candidatus Woesebacteria bacterium | reverse complement strand
CCACGAAATCCTATCTCAATTCCAATTCCTTCGAAGCTTCCCGACAGATCTTCGTTAACAACTTTATTATCGGTAGGGGGAAGAAAGACTGTATATGGATCCCCAACTGCGGAAACCATTCCCTGTATGGCACCGTAAACCATGGTCTTTTGGTTTATTTTGGTTTTATCAAAGTAGCGGGTAGCAAGAGTATCCCAAACCTTCCAGAAAAGAGAAAAGTCTACATTTGATTTATCCGGAGGAAGTTCTCTTACAACCTTAACTGTTTTTGAATTTTCTACCTGTACTTTGTATCCCTTTACTCCAACAAAATAGCCTCCTGTAAAAACAATGAGAACTAAAAAGAAATAAAAAATGCTTTTTCTGAAACTAGAAAATGACACTTTAACCATTCTAATTTAATTTGAGGGTATATGGAAGAAGACCTAATGCTCTTGCTCTTTTAATTTCCCTGCTTACTCTTCTTTGATGCTTGGCGCAAACTCCGGTTCTGTCTTTTCCCAATATCTTCGCTCTTTCCGAAACATACTTTTTCAATGTTTCATAATCTTTATAATCCGGTTCGGAATTTATCTTACAAAACATACAATTCCTTCTAACAGGTTTTAATTTAAGAACTGATCTTCTTTTTTTACCTTTTTGCATCAAAATGGAATCTCCTCATCGTTTTCAGCTTTTTCCTCTTTTTTAACTTCTTTCTTGCCCCGCGTAGCTTTTTTACCAGCCATAGCCTTGGCGTCGGCTGGAGCGGAGTGGGGTTCAACAGGCGGAACTTCCCCAACCGATTCAGGAACATCAAGCTCATCTGTATGTGCTGAAACGAGTTCAGTACCTGGCTTTGGATCGAGAATAATCATGTCGGAAATGACAACCTCAGTTGTTTGTCTTTGATTGCCGTCTTGTCCCTGCCAACTCCTTGTCTGAAGTCTTCCTTCAACATATATTTTTCTTCCTTTTTTAAGAAGTTGTGAGCAGATTTCAGCAAGTTTATTCCATGCAACGAGCCTGTGGAATTCCACATCTTCTTTCTTTTCCCCGGATTCCGTCACCCATTGCCTGTTTGTTGCAAGACCGATTGTACAAACGGCGGCACCAGATGGAGTATATTTTAATTCCGGATCGCGGGTAAGATTTCCTATTAACTGAACTTTGTTTAAACTCCTTGCCACTTTAATATTTTCTGATTAACAAGTATTTTAATATATCTGTTTCTTGTTCCATCTTTGTTGAAATCATTTTAACTGAAGATTTTTCTAATTCCAAGGGGAAAAACAGGTAAAGTCCGGCTTCTTTTACTCCCCAATCTTCAACCTTTCCCAATTTTCCCTTGGCAAGTGCGACTATCTTCTCAACCACCTCCGTAACCTTCTTTTTCTTGACAGCCGTTGCCTTAGCGTCTAATACAATTGTAAGTTCATACTTTTCCATACACTGTTAGTATATCAGCTACCTATTTTGAACTCAACCACATCTCCATCTTTCATTACGTAATCTCTTCCCTCGCTTCTGACATAGCCTTTATCCCGGGCGTTTTTCCAACCGGGAGCTTCAATAAACTTCTCAAAATCGCAAACATCGGCTTTAATAAAATTCTTGATAACATCGGTGTGGATTACACCTGAAGCTTCCTGAGCTGAAATTCCTTTGTTTATAGTCCATGCCCTTACCTCTTTCTCTCCTGCGGTTAAAAATGTGATAAGCCCTAAGGTTGCAAATGCTTTTTTGATAAGCCGATCAAGGGCTGATTCTTTTAT
>JAPLZT010000143.1 GCA_026394855.1 Candidatus Woesebacteria bacterium | reverse complement strand
GCAATATGTACCAATAGGACATTTCACATTGTATGACCAGTCTCCGCCGCAACTTATAATGTCAGAAGATAGCTTTTGGCGTAAGAGTAACTGCCAAATCGACAAAGAGAGGGTCACCAGACACAGGATGACTATTAATAGTCTCATATGTTTAGCATAGCATTCGATTTTTATTCACACAAGATTCGGATATTATCTTTCGTCTTTGCTATAATCCTTTCATGAAGAAATTCCTAGCTTCAAACAAAATATACATCTCACAATCAAAAATGCCTAAAGCGGAACGAGGTGTTTTTGCGAGAGTTGATATTAAAAAAGGTGAGATTATTGAAAGATGTCCAGTTATTGAAGTTCCAAAATATGATACCTCTAACTTAAGAGAAAGTATTCTTGTGACCTATTTCTTTTACTTCGGGAGAAGCAAAGAACGATTAGTGGTTGCATTAGGTTTTGGATCAATATACGACCACTCTTATAAGCCAAACGCAATGTATAGAATAAAACCTGAAGAGAGGTTGATTGACTTTATTGCTCTAAAGTACATTAAAAAAGATGATGAGATAACAATTAATTACAACCATGGGAGTCCAAAAGATAAGAGCCCATTATGGTTTGATGTGTCAACCCCTTCGGAATAACGGAAATTCTAATTTTTTCATTCCGTGAAGCAAAAATTATTTTTCGCATTCAGTTTGTTTTAATTTAATTCCCAAAAGAACTTGTTGAGGATTTTGAGGATTGGCAAATAAAATGACGCTATAAGTATTAGTGTTAGTAATTACTGTCGCGGTATCATTTGGTCTTTTGTTGGCCAAAGCGCGAGTTAAATCGTTCATGTCTCCAACCTGATAGCCATTAATTGTTTCGATAACCTCTCCAACTACCAGTCCTGCGTTTTTAGCAGAAGATGCGGTTACTTCCACAATTTGTAATCCGCATAATTTTTCTTTAGTTTTGGAATTATTTTTTATTATGGCTGTGGCTACAATCGAAAATGTAATTATATTAAAAATGATTATAAACAATAAGGCAATTATAAGATTTTGCACCTTAATTTTTTCCTTTCTTGTAATGATTTTAAAAATATAAACTAATCCGCAACCAAAGGGATAGTAAACCATAAAACTGAAAAACAAACTACCAACAATGCTAAAAATCTGCTTAGATAACTCTCTACTCAAAAAAACAGACCGAAACCCCAAGGAGGGGGTTATCAAAAAAATCAACACCATTATCAACGAATTAAACAGAGAAACAATAATTTTTCCTTTAGTAGGCTTAAGAAGGGAACCCATATGCTAATTATAACAGCATTCAAGAACACTCCGCAGTTTACTGCGGAGATGAATTGAACGCTGATATGTCATCCTCCTTTGGAGGGAAACCCCGCTTTTTTGAGCGGGGAGGATGTCATAGTATAGTTCCGATTCTCGAACCTTGGTATAATACAAACAATGAAAAAATCGGACAAAATCAAAAAAATCATTAAAGAGTCTTACGGAAATATGGCTAAATCTTCAAACGGTTGCGGATGCGGAAGCTGCGGTTGCAATTCTAACCAAACCGTTCAGAAACAATCAGGGGAAATGGGTTACTCATTAAATGAAATGAGTGAGGTTCCTGCCGACTCCAATCTTGGGCTTGGTTGCGGTAATCCCGTGGCGATAGCTTCTTTAAAAGAGGGTGAAATAGTTTTGGATTTAGGTTCTGGCGCGGGCTTTGATGCTTTTTTAGCTTCTCCTAAAGTCGGCAGGACAGGCAAGATTATCGGTGTTGATATGACAGATGAAATGCTGGAAAAAGCAAGAGAAAATGCTAATAAAGGCAATTACGCTAATGTTGAATTTAGAAAAGGTGACATTGAAAATTTGCCGATTGATGACAATTCAGTAGATGCGATTATTTCTAACTGTGTTATCAATCTTGCTCCCGATAAAAGAAAAGTATTTAGAGAAGCATACCGCGTGCTTAAATTGGGCGGAAGATTAATGGCATCGGATGTTGTTTTGGTAAAGCCGTTGCCGGAAGAATTGAAAAAAGATGAAGAACTGCTGGTTGGTTGTGTCAGTGGGGCAATTCTCAAACAGGATTATTTGAAATTATTAGAAGAAGCAGGATTTTTAAATATTACAATTCACAAAGAAACCCCGGCTTTTTTACCGGATTACGGATTAAGCATTACCTATTCAGCTGTTAAATAAACCAGTTGTGACTTAATATATTTTTTTGTCTTTGATGCGAATTAGAACCCCGGGTTTAGGAAAATCAAGCAGCTGGTTTATTTTGAAATCATCTTCCAATAATAGGTGTTTTAAGCCGGACACAACCGCGCCGTGAGTACAAACGATCACCGCTCTATAATTTTTTTGATCCATTTCAGTTATAAAATTTCTGATCCGTTTGCGTAGTGTTTCGAACGTTTCTTGATAGTATTCATTTAATCTGGAGTCGATAACAAACTTTTTACCGGTAATTCCAGTAATTATTCCAGCGGATTGGGTGCAGCGTTTAAATTCTGACGAGACGTTTAAATCAGATGGAATATTCTTAAGATAGATAGCTAGCCTTTCCAAAGACGGGATTGCCTCGGGCAAGATTCCTACAGAAAAATTATTCCAAAAATAAGGTAAATGAAATTTGGTAAAAAAAGTTTGTCCGTGACGAAAAAGATAATATTTTGTTTTAGAATTATACATTTCTTAAGTTATTATACCCGCTTAGATTTATTCTAAGAACTGTGTGCTAAAAAAGTGTATAGTGAAGTATGTTGATTTTAATCCTGCTTCTGGTTGTTGGCTCAGTACTGGTTTATATATCAAAATTTAATTTCATGCCGGTTTCGGTTAATTTGGGGCTGTACACTTTTCCCAACATTCCACTCTACGAAAAACAAAAGAATGGAACTGACGTCGAACTTCGGGATCCCAACGCTCTGTGAAAACAATTTTAGCTAAAATCTACAAAGCCCTGCATCTCACCAAAGGTTTGCAACTTCTGGCCATGCGTTTTCTTCAAGACCAATTTTTGGTTGGTGTCACCGGGATTATTTTTAATGACAAAAACGAAATTCTTCTTTTCAAACATACTTATCGATCACACGCCTGGAGTTTGCCTGGTGGCTATTTAAAATCCGGCGAGCATCCCCGCGAAGCTCTGGAAAGAGAAATTAAAGAGGAATCGGGACTGGTTGTAAGTGTGGATGAACCCTTAAAAACCCGTACCGATCGCGACACCGCCCGTCTAGATATGTGCTACACAGGCGTTTTAATTGGCGGCGATTTCAAACCATCACCCGAAGTCTCTGAGTATGGCTTCTTTACTCAAGACAAACTTCCTCTTCTTCGGAAAAATCAGGTGTTTTTGATTGATGAAGCTTTGAAGCAGCGCGTTTGACAAGTATGACAACTAGCTGTAGCATATGAAGCATGGCAACTTCTATAAAGAGGTTCGTAGCGCTACTACTCATTATTTTACTGCAGTTCATTTTCATACCTGTACCGCAAGCGCATGCAGCAACAGCGCCAGATCTTGGCGCAGCAGGTAGTTTTTCGGTTTTGGGTGGCGAGACCGTGACCAATACTGGTTCATCTACTATAGCTGGAGATCTGGGTGTCAGTCCAGGCTCTGCAGTCACAGGTTTTCCTCCGGGCATAGTCACTCTTCCATACACGATACATAAAGCTGATGGGGGTGCGGCTCTCGCTCAGCTTGCTAACACCGCCGCATTCCTTGCGCTTAGCGCGGGGGATAACGCAGCGTGCACTGTTCCCTACGGAGCTATTACTAAGGATCTGGTTGGATTGACC
>JAPLZT010000094.1 GCA_026394855.1 Candidatus Woesebacteria bacterium | reverse complement strand
ATGACAGAAAAGAAAAAACTAAAAATTGCCGAAGAAGATTTGAAAATGATTTACGGCGATAATTACGATTTTTTCCAGACAAAAATTTTGAGTAATTGTTTCTGTCCCACGTGTAATACTAAAGGATACCATTCAACAATTATTAATTATGAGATTTTTATAGATAATCTCAATGATATTATTTTGCAAGGATTTTGCGCGGAATGCGGAGATAAAATTGGTCGTTATTTAGAAACCGGGGAAGTGGAGGAATATTTACCTATAATTAAAAAATAAGGGAAAAGCATATTAAGGAATTGAAAAGAGAAAAAAGGAAGTTACTGAATAAATAATTTATGGCAACTAAATCTTCAAATAAAAATTTACACAAAGCAAGCCAAGCCAAAAAAGACGAGTTTTATACGCAGCTCGCGGATATTGAAAATGAATTAAAACACTACAAAGACCAGTTCCGCGGCAAAGTGGTATTTTGCAACTGCGATGATCCTAAAGAAAGCAATTTCGTCAAATATTTCAGCATGAAGTTTGAGGAACTTGGCCTCAAAAAATTAATTGCCACGCACTATAAAGAAGCAAATTTGTTTACCCACGAGCCGCCTTATAAATTGGAATACGCCGGTAATAAAAAAGGCAATCGCATGACTGACCCGAGCAAATTTATGACCAAGATGATTGATACCGGCGATTTTCGCAGCCAAGAGTGTATTGAACTGCTCAAAGAAGCCGATATTGTCGTAACCAATCCGCCATTTTCGCTGTTTCGTGAATATGTAGCACAGCTTGTAGAATATAATAAAAAATTTTTGATTATTGGCAGTGTTAATGCTATTACCTACAAAGAATGTTTTAAGTTAATTAAGGAAAACAAAATGTGGCTTGGGGCAAGTATTCATAGTGGCGACCGTGAATTTCGAGTGCCGGACGATTATCCTCTAGAGGCAGCTGGATATAGAGTTGATGATGAGGGTAATAAATATATCCGTGTTAAAGGTGTACGCTGGTTTACAAATATAGACTACGAAGAACGACATGAAGATTTAATGCTTTATAAAAAATATACTCCCGAAGAATATCCGAAGTATGATAATTACAACGCAATAAATGTTGATAAAACTGCTGATATTCCAATGGATTATGCTGGTGCTATCGGCGTTCCGATTACTTTTCTCGATAAATATAACCCAAAACAATTTGAATTAATAAGTTCGAACGATATAAGATTAAATAATGCAGTTCCTTTTAAGGAGCATGGACTTATTAAAGATAAAGATTCAGCAATAAGTGGTAAACCTACTTATGTTCGAATAGTAATTAAAAATAAGAAAGTGCAAAAATAAATTATGAAAGGTCTAAATAGAAACAATCAAATCATAATTTACAACACCGAAGACGGCGAGACCAAAATTGAAGTGCAGATGAAAGACGATACCGTCTGGCTTTCGCAAAAGCAAATGGCCGAGCTTTTTGATTGCTCTGCGGATAATATTAGTTTGCATTTGAAAAATATTTTTAAAGAGGCTGAATTAAGCGAAAATTCAGTTACCGAGGAATCCTCGGCAACTGCTTCTGATGGCAAAAATTACCTTGTCAAACATTATAATTTGGACGCGATAATTTCCGTAGGGTATCGCATAAATTCTTTGAGAGGCACGCAATTTCGTATTTGGGCGACGCAAAAATTAAAAGAATATATCATCAAAGGTTTTGTCATGGATGACGAGCGACTATCAGAAGGAAGAGTGAAGAAAACATATTTTCAAGAATGGGAAGAGCGGATCAGAAAAATTCACACATCGGAAGCGAACTTTTATCAAAAAGTGCGAGAT
>JAPLZT010000102.1 GCA_026394855.1 Candidatus Woesebacteria bacterium | reverse complement strand
AAATCATCGTCCGGCTGGGGAAGATATTTATGAGTAACGATTGCGATATTTTTCATTTTTAATAATATTTATTTATCCAATTTGATAAAGTAAGAAGAGCGAACATGTTATTGTGATAGTTTAAATTGGTTGAGTAATACGTTTTTATATATTCATCCAGTCTCTTATTATCAAATATTTCCGATTCTCTGAACTTTTTAGAATTTAGCCGGTCCAATGCGTATTCCTTTAGATCATTTTTTAACCAGCTGCCGATGGGGGCCACAAAACCCCGCTTTGGCCTATTTACCACTTCCTCGGGAAGGATTTTTCTTTTTACCAGCATCTTCTTAAAGATATATTTTTTATTAAAATTTCTAATCTTCATGCATGATGGCATTTTTGCTGTTAATTCCATTAATTCATAATCCAAAAGAGGGGCTCGGACCTCAAGACCAACACTCATTGAAGCGATATCGGTTTTAAAGAGCAAATCTTCCGAAAGATATGAGTTTATGTCAGACTTTAAGGCGTTATCAATCCGGGATAATTTCGCGTCAAACTGCCCTTTATCAATCAGAAAAGTATCTTCACTGCTCAACATCTTATTTACTTTGCCGGAAAAGATACTTTGCTTGTTATTGTTGTTAAAGAAACTTTTGTAGTATAAATATTTTTTGTAAAAGGGAGAGTCGAAAGTATCGGCAAATGTTTTAATTCTGGAGGTCAAAAGATTGGGTGAAAGGCTAAAAAGCGAACCAGCAATCGGTCTGATTAAATTATTTCTCAATTGCTTCGGAACAAATCGATAATAGTCGCCGAAAGCGACAATGTTATACCTATCGTAACCGGCAAAATTTTCGTCTCCCCCATCCCCACTTAGTGCGACTTTCATCTTTTTTCTCGCCAACTTCGAAAGAATAATTGATGGTATAAGTGAATTATCGGCAAATGGTTCGTCATAATAATTGGCCATATCGGTAAACACTTCTTTAAACATTTCGCTATCCACCCTTATGGACGAATGGTCGGTCCGATAAATTTTGGAAACTTCTTTGGCATAGTCGGTTTCGTCGTATTTCGGATCACTAAATCCGATATTAAATGTTTTTATCGGCCGATTGGAGCTCTTCGCCATAAATGCGACGATTGCGCTGGAATCTACCCCACCACTTAAAAACGCTCCTATCGGAACATCCGAAACCATTCTCTCCTTTACAGATTTATTTATCTTTTCTTCCAACAGCTCTATCCACTCATCCTCGCCAATATCGAGTTTTTTGGAAAAGTCCAAATTCCAATATTTATAAATTTTTAATTTTCCGTTTTTGAAAATAAAATAGCTTGCGGGAGGCAACTTATAAATATTTTTAAACCCCGTTTTCGGTGCAGGAACATACTGAAGTGTCAAATAATCACTCACTGCCTCAAAATCCATTCCGGGCTTTTCTTTAAGAACTGATAAAATCCCTTTAATTTCTGAGGCAAAAATAAAAGTCTTATCGTCAAAGTAATATTTCAGGGGTTTTTCTCCAAGGCGGTCTCTGGCTCCAAATAGTAAATTATTTTTCATATCGTAAATTACAAAAGCAAACATTCCATTTAGGAACTTAAGACAATTAATTCCCCATTTTCTATAGGCATAGATTACAACTTCTGTATCAGTATTACTCTTAAATTTATATTCCTTTTCAAGTTTTCTTCTTACTTCCATGAAGTTATATATTTCTCCGTTATAGACAATGCAAAGGCTCTTTTTGTCATCAAACATTGGCTGGTGTCCCCTTGGAGAAAGATCTATTATAGATAGTCTGTTGTTTCCTAAACCAACGTTCCCTTTAATGAAAATTCCACTGGCGTCAGGTCCACGGTGGGCAGTTGCCTGAAGCATTTTATTAATCTTCTCCCGATTGCAATCTCCAACATAACCAACAATTCCGCACATTACTTTTCTCCCCTTACTAAATTAAATAACCAAAATTTTAATTTTGTTGGAATAAAAACCATTGCGGCAATCCGTCCCAGAATATACAATCTATCAATAAATCTCGGGTGGTAACCATACTCGATAATAGCTTTAATTCTTGCATAAATTGCATACTTTTCCTGCAGTAAATTTTTAGAAACAGAACTTGATGTTGAATGTGTCCTCAATTTAATTAAAACCTCTTTAATATTCCCAAATTTTGCAGATTGTCCAACTTTGAAATATAACTCGCAATCCTGACTTAAAGGAATATTTGCGTTATACCCCCCCACTTTTTTCATAATTTTTGCATTCCAAATGGTTGCGGGGTGAGCAAAAGGACTAAAACAAAAGATTATCCTTCTTACCCCCTCATCGGTCAAAGGATATTCTCTTTCATTAATCACCCTTAGATTCTTGTCACATACTTCAATTGTTCCTCCACTTACTCCAACATTGGGATGTTCCTCAATATAATCGTATTGTTTTTGCAGCCTATCGGGATAACTCCAATCATCTGCGTCCATACGAACCACATACTTTCCTTTTGCTATCCTTAGTCCCCTATTCAGTGTCACAGATGTCTTTAAGTTATTATTATTCCTTATAGATATTACCCGTTTG
>JAPLZT010000097.1 GCA_026394855.1 Candidatus Woesebacteria bacterium | reverse complement strand
ATGGGCCTGGGCCAATTTTGATGGTGAACATTATTTGGCAATTGCCAAAGAAGGATATCACTTGGCTGAGCAGGCATTCTTTCCTTTATACCCGCTTCTGATAAAATTTTTTGGTGGTGGGGCATGGTCGGGACTGTTTATATCCAATACAGCCTTCTTTTTGGCTTTAGTGGGCTTATATAAGCTATTAAGGATTGATTACTGTGTGAAAGTTGCAAAACTTGCAGTTATTCTTCTTTTAATCTTTCCCACATCTTTTTATTTCGGAGCAGTTTATACGGAAAGCATCTTTTTATGTTTTGTTGTCTGGTCTTTTTATTTTTACAGGAAAGAAAATTATTTACTTTCAGGAATTTTGGGTGCCTTTGCTTCTGCTACCAGGGTAATTGGAGTTATTTTATTACCAATTTATTTGGCTGAATAAATAATCAAAAAGAAAAAGTTTTCACTTGTAAATTGTACATTATTAATTATCCCCTTAGGCCTTTTGGCCTATATGTTTTACCTCTATAAAGTTTATGGAGATCCTTTAATGTTTTTGCATTCGCTTCCCGCATTTGGCGAACAAAGGTCATCTATCCCTATTCTTTTACCTCAAGTTATTTATAGATATGTTTTTAAAATACTTCCCAATTTGAATTACTCGTATTTTGCCGGAACATTTACCACAATTATGGAATTTGTAGTTGGAATTATATTTTTAGTTATTTCAGTAATTTCTTTTTTTAAGCTTAGACTTTCCTATTCTCTGTTTTTAATTTTGGGCTATCTTATTCCTACTCTTTCCGGAAGCTTTTCATCTCTTCCCAGATATGTCTTGGTTCTTTTTCCTGCTTTTATTCTTTTTTCCGTTTGGCTTGATAAAACTTCTAGGTTAGTTAGGATTGTTTCCTATACAATACTACTTGTGGGTTTAATTATTTCTTTATCCTTATTTACCAGAGGCTTTTGGTTGGCATAAAAATATGAAGATTTTAATTACAGGTTCTAAGGGTTTTGTCGGTTTACATTTAGTTAAATATTTTAAAAATAAACATAGGGTTGTTGATTATGATCTTAAAGACGGTAAGGATATTTTTAATCAAAAACTTTTGCTAAAGTCGCTTAAGAGTGTTGATGTTGTTATTCATTTGGCAGCATTTATTTCTGGTATGGAGTCTTGGGAAAAACAGGAAGAGTATTTGATGAACAATGGTTTGGGAACATATAGGGTTATTAAAGCATGTGTGGTCAGTGGGGTGAAAAGGATAATTATTTTTTCTTCGGCTGCAGTTTACGGTAAACCTTTAACTCCATATGGAGCCTCAAAACTTTGGGGAGAAATAATCTCAAAAACATATGAAGATAAAATAGAAGTCATTATTGTTAGACCATTTAATATTTACGGTATGGGTCAAAATACTAACTACGGATACGTAATTCATAATTTTTTCAAAGGAATAAAAAATAAACAGAAAATACAAATATATGGAGATGGCAACCAGACCCGCGACTTTATTTTTATAGGCGATGTGGTAAAGGTTGTAGAAGAACTTCTTACATCTAGGATTTCATATAAACAAATTGATTTAGGTACAGGACATGACACCAAAATAATAGATTTGGCTCACATTATCGGAAAAATTTTGAATAAAAAGTTCAATATCAAACATCTTGCTGCAAGAGAAGAAGTATTAGTAAGCAAAGCAGACACATCTGTGCTTGCAGAAGTCGGAATCGATGTAAGTAAATTTACCAAGTTAAAGGATGGATTAATATCGATTTTAAAATGAAAACTCTAAATTTAAAAAAAATCTTCTTAAGGATTTTTAAACATCCGCTTTTTTCCGGCGGCTTAATAATGGTTGGCGGAAACATGATGGTAAATGTAGTTAACTACATTTACCATCTGGTAATGGGCAGGGTATTGGGACCTGTCGATTATGGGATATTAGCTAGTGTTTATTCAATTCTTTACTTAGTGAGCATAATTCCCTCTTCGGCGAGTGTGGCTATTGTTAAATTTATTTCATCAGCAAAGGGCGATAAAGAGGTTTATTCAACTTATAAATCTATGTCAAAATTAATTTTTAACATAGCCTTGATTTGCTCAATAATAATTTTATTATTTTCTCCATTAATAGCAACCTTTTTACATATTTCAAATTTTTGGATAGTCGCTCTTACTTCACCTGTACTTTTTTTCTCTTAAAGATTACTACTCTTGTCGGTTTTGACTTAAGACCATTTTTGAAATATTCAATTCCAGTACTTTTTCAGGCATTTGCGTTTACCTCCCTTTTTACTACAGATGTGATTCTTGTTAAACATTTTTTCTCACCTTTTCAGGCAGGAATTTATGCTGCACTTTCTACTTTAGGAAAAATAATCTTCTTTGCGGTTTCTCCTATTGCCGCCACTATGTTTCCTATTATTGCAGGCAGAAAGTCTAGAGGAGAAAAGTATGGAAAAGTTTTTCTTACTTCATTTGGAATCACCTTAATAGTTTCGATTACCATAGTTTTCTTCTACTGGCTATTTCCAAATATTGCCATAGGTATTCTTTATGGCAAAGCCTATCTTTCGGCAAGTATAGAGCTTGTCTGGATGGGTATTTTTATCCTTTTTTATACTCTTGCCAGCCTTCTTGTTAATTTTTCACTCTCTCTTGGAAGAACTAGAGTGGTACTTTTTCCATTTTTGGCTGCAGTTATTCAAATCGTTGCCCTATCTATTTGGCACAATAGTCTTTTGCAGGTGATTCAGGTTTCCTTAGTAATAATGACTGTTTTGTTTTTTGTTATATCCATTTATTTACTATATAATCGACGCATAGAAAATTATGGAAAATCATAAACGCTTCCTATCTGTTATTGTCCCTGCCTACAAACAAGAAAAGACAATAAAGAAAGATTTAGAGAATATCGAAGAAACTATTAAGGAAGGACTTGGAGAATCTTACGACTATGAAATTATTTGTGTTGTTGATGGCGAACTAGATAAAACCAGGGAAGAAGCCATGAAGGTTAAGTCTCCAAAAGTAAAGATATTTTCATATAAAGAAAATAAAGGCAAGGGCTTTGCAGTCAGATATGGGATGAAACAGGCAAAAGGTGATTTAATTTCTTTTTTGGATGCGGGAATGGATATTTCCCCCAAGGGAATCATGATGTTGATGGCCCATATGGACTGGTATAACGCAGATATAATCGTTGGGTCGAAAAAACATCCGGTCTCAAGAGTTAACTACCCTTTTATTAGGAGACTTTTGAGTTTTGGCTATCACTTAGGCATCAAGGTTCTTTTTGATTTGCCGTTAACTGATACCCAAAGCGGCATAAAAATATTTAAAAGAGAAGTTGTTGAGAAAATACTTCCAAGACTTTTGGTTAAAACCTACGCCATGGACATTGAATTTTTGGCGGTTGCTAAATACCTTGGGTTTGACAGGATTTATGAAGGCCCGATTGAAGTTAGGTTTAACAAATCAACGAGTGGAATAAAATGGTCGACTTCTTTTTGGATGGCTTGGGACACAATGGCTGTTTTTTACCGACTTAAAATTCTTCACTATTATGATGAGAAAAACAAGAAAAATTGGATTACTGATTGAGGTATTATTTTTGTTTGTTCTACTTTTTATCTTCACATCTAAAGTGTTGGCAGGAGACAATAACCAATTTGTAACAGTTGTTAATCCGGTAAGAATTTCCTCCTACAATAAAAATCCGGTCGAAAGCCTAAAAAGTGAATATGACGTAATCAGAAAGAATTCCCTTCAGGCAACTTGGCTTTTAACATTTGACGTTTTAGATAACCCTAAGATGGCGAGTTTAGTTAAGGATATGGATGTAAAACAGGAAGCAGGAATTTTTTTGGAGATAACACCGGATTTTGCCAAAAATGCGGGTGTTATTTACCACGATACTGGTTTTTGGCATCATGCCGGAAGCGTTTTTCTTTCCGGATATACGCAGGAGGAAAGAAAGCTTTTAATAGATAGAGTTTTTGCAAAATTTAAAGAGATGTTTGGTTATTATCCTTCCTCCGTTGGTTCTTGGGGGACAGATAGCTACTCGCTTTCTTATATGAAGGATAAATATGAAATTACTGCAAATTTGGTTTGCTCCGATCAGTTTGCAACTGACGGTTATCAGATTTGGGGACAACCATGGCAAGTTCCATATTATTCCAGCAGATATCATAGTGCAATTTTTGCTTCAACTTCGGAAGTTAAACTTGGTGTAGTAAATATTCAGTGGGCGTCCCGTGACCCTTTGAACGGTTATTACAGTAGTTTATATAGCACTCAAGACTATTTAGTGAGTGGCAAAAACCTTGATATTAACTATTTTGAAAAACTGGTGCGTTTATATACTAATCCAAAAGAAAACGGATTTGGTCAGATTACAGTTGGTTTGGAAGCAGATCTTGACCCAGAAGGCTACAAAAATGAATATGCAAAGCAAATGGATTTGGTTAGCAGATTAAAAAACACCGAAGGATATGATATTGTAACAATGAAAGATTTTGCTGATTGGTATAGGGAAAAGTATCCGGGTCTTTCTCCGTCAAGTTCATTTGAGTCAGATGACTTGTTGGGAACGGGAGTGAAGGCGGTTTGGTTACAAAGCCCGGAATATCGGCTTTTTTATACGATTGACCCAGGAACTCAAGAAATAATAGTTAGAGATTTAAGGTTTTATAATGCAGAGTTGGAAGAACCGAATTATATTTCCCCAAACAGAAATTTCAATTTGGAGATTAACATTCCGGCTGTAATTGATGAAGTAAGTTTTAAAGAAGGAATTAAAAAATTTAAACCAAAAACTAATAATATAATTGAAAAATTTTCCAAAGAGACACTCGTCGTTCCATTTGGAGGTGTTTTAATTAAAGGCCTTTCTTCAGAAGCAATACATTTTTTCAAACAAAAGAAAGCTTTAATATATTTACTTACCGACAAAGGCTGGGATTATTTTAAGAAAGTGAATTATCTAATTCCTCAAGGGGAAATTTATGCTTTGAATTTTCTAAAGAAACTCCCATCAGGAAAAGTTTTGATTTATAACAACGAATGTTTGCAGTGCGAGTACCATACAAGTTTTAAGCCACCAGCATTTGCTAACCTAAGAAACTATGTTCAAAAGTATTCCCAGCACCCCATTATTTATAATAAGACGGTTTTTGAAGCGAAAGAGAGGAGAGAGGGGAGAAAAGATTTTAAAAAAACTGGAGTGAAATATGTTTATCTGGTCAAATTTGAGAATTATAATGAACAGCTTCCTTTTCTTCCGGGGGATTTGGGAGTAGAGAAAATATTTTCTAATGCTAACGCAGAAATTTGGAGAGTGGTAAAATAAATCTATGAATATTTTAGTATTTTCTTGGCGGGGTCCGAAGCATCCAAATGCGGGAGGAGCCGAACAAGTAATGCATGAGCATATGAAGGGGTGGGTAGCCGCAGGACATAAAGTTACTGTTTTCTCTTCAAAATTTCCAGGTTCATTAGTTAGGGAAAGGGTTGATGGAGTGGAGGCAATTCATCAAGGGGATCAATACGTAGGGGTGAAATTAGCGGCCTTTGTTTACTATTTGAAAAATATGGATAGTTTTGATTTAGTTGTGGACCAATTTCATGGAATTCCTTTTTTTACCCCGCTATATGTAAGAAAACCAAAGTTGGCTGTACTTCAGGAAGTTGCAAGGGAAGTATGGTTTTTAAACGGTTTTCCTTGGCCCATCAATTGGATTATTGGGATTATTGGTTTTATCATCGAGCCTTTAATATTTCTTCTCTACAAAAAAATTCCTTTTATGGTTGGTTCTCAATCAGCAAAAAATGATCTTATTAAAATGGGTATTCCTGGAGTAAATGTTCATATAATTCCCCATGGAGTGCTTCTTCTAAGAT
>JAPLZT010000023.1 GCA_026394855.1 Candidatus Woesebacteria bacterium | reverse complement strand
TTTTGTTACAATCTTTTATTATCATATATTGGTAAATTTTGTCTTATATACTGTTTCTTTTTCAAAATATTCACCTAAAGCAAAAAGTGTGTATTCAGATATTCTTGGTCCCATCAGTTGAAAGCCTAAAGGCAAATCCTTCTTTGAGAAAGTAAAAGGAATGCTAAGGGCGGGAATTCCTGATAAATTGGCGGTTGCGGCATATACGTCCGTCAGGTACATTTTTAGAGGATCACCGGCTTTTTCTCCTATCTTAAACGGTGGGGTTGGTGAAACCGGTGCAATTAAGATATCTACCTGATTAAACACGTTATCTACTTCCGCTCTTATTTTGGTTCTTACTTTCATTGCTTTAAGATAATATGCATCGTAGTAGCCTGAAGATAAAACATACGATCCCAGCATAATTCTTCTTTTTGCTTCATCTCCAAATGTTGATCTATTCTCTCCATATCTTATTCCGTCATACCTTGCCAAGTTTGAGGATACTTCTGCTGGTTGGACGATATAGTAAACAGAAATTGCGTATTTTGTTGAAGGCATTTCCACTTTTTTAATTTCAATTCCCAATCTTTCAAAGACTTTTAGGGCTTTATTTATATTTTCTTTAACCTCGACATCCAGTCCTTCTCCAAAAAATTCTTTAGCTATACCAATTTTTAACTTAGGTTTTACTTCTTTTTGCCAGTTAATATTTTTAACTGTCGAATCAAAACCATCTTCACCGCAAGTTACATCAAAAAGCTTCCTTACATCATCTACCGAATGCCCTATTGGACCTACCGAATCTAAAGACGAAGCCATGGCAACTACTCCATACCTTGAAACTACACCATATGTAGGTTTTAAACTTACCAAATAATTAAAATTTGCGGGAAGCCTGATTGATCCGCAAGTATCGGTTCCGGTTGACACTAAAGACATATTTGCTGATAATGCTGCAGCCGAACCGCTTGAAGAACCTCCCGAAACGTAATCTTTATTCCAAGGGTTCAAGGTTCTCCCAAAGTCTGAATTTTCTCCCGAAGATCCGTGGGCCCAGGCATCGCAATTTACTTTACCCAGCGTAATGGTTCCGGCTTTTTCCAGTCTGTCAACAACGGTAGCCGAATAAGTGGGAACATAATCTTTAAGAACGTTTGAACCGGCTGTCGTTCGAATTCCTTTTGTCAGAAATAAATCCTTATGTGCAACAGTTACACCCAAAAGCTGATAATCCGAAAATATCTTAGAATTATTTTGGCTGAGTAAATCGTCTACCTCTTTGGCTTTTTTGTATGCAATATCTTCAGTTACTGTTAAAAAAACATTTAACTCTTTATTATATTTATTAATCCTTGCAAGGTAAGAGTCCACGAGTTCAACAGCAGAAAATTTTTTATTAATAAGTCCTTCCTGGGTTTCTTTTATTGTTAAAGGTAAATCTATCATTCTTCTTTGTTCAAAATTCGGTCAACAATAAAATAGCCGTTTTCTTGAGTAATACTTGTTAGTCTAACTTCATCAATCCTAAAAACATTCTCAAGACTTGTTGTTTGGCTTGTAGGTTCAAGGTTTGATGTATCTACTTCTGAAAGTTTGCTTACATAATCAACAATTTTCGATAATTGTTTTTGAAATTTATTAATTTCACTTGAAGTTAAATCTAACTTAGATAACTTTGCTATATGTTTTACTTCATCTACTGAAAGTTTTGCCATGTCTTTAAATCAAAGAAATCATATCATATTTTGAAGAGCTTTTACTCTCTCTTCAATAGGTGGATGAGTATTGAAAAGATTTGAAAACCAGCCAATCCCTCGATTGCCCTCGGGACGAGCCGATCCTCTTACATCCGACTTAAAAGGATTAACAATATACATATGTGCAGTTGCTTTGTTTGCTACCTCCAAGGTTTGGGTATCCTTTGATATTTTTTTCAAAGCAGAAATTAAACCCTCAGGTTGTCTTGTCAAAGAAACACTTCCCGCATCTGCCATAAACTCACGTCGTCTGGAAATTGCCAGTTGAATAAGTTGGGCAATAATCGGAGAAAGAATAGCAAATATTATTCCCAAAACTAAAATAATTACACCCATTTGATTATCATTATCCTTACTTCTTCTTCTCCCAATAAAACTTGCTCTAAGAAGCCAATCTCCCAATAAGGCAATAAGACCAACCATGACGGCAACAAGTGATTGAAGTCTTGTATCATAGTTTCTGACATGGGAAAGTTCATGAGCTAAAACCGCCTCAAGTTCGGTTCTGGTCAATTTATCTAAAAGCCCTGTGGTTGCACAAATTACAGCATGCTTAGGATCTCTTCCTGTTGCAAATGCATTTGGAGCAGAATCGTCTATGACATACAGTTTTGGTTTGGGAAGACCGGAACCTATTGCAAGATTTTCGGCCACCGTATAAAAATCAAAATATTCTTTCCGCTTTGCTTCTTTGGCTCCGGAAATTGTTAAAACTATCTGGTCACTAAAATAATAACTTCCGTAGGAAATAAATCCCGAAATTATTAAGGCAAAACCCACAAATCCTAAACCGCCTACGTTATAACCCCAGTAATATCCTAGGGCTTGTGATAAAACGTAAACGGTTACGGCAACAAAAATAACAAAGCCAACAACGACAATTGAGCTTTTTATTTTATTCGCTCTTTGGGCCTCGTAAATATTTACCATTCTAGAAACTTACTTTTGGCGTTTTAGTCTCCGCTTCGGAAGTTTTTAAGCCTTCTTCTTCAGAAATCTTAAACATATTGGCTACCAAACTTGATGGGAAGGTAACTCTTTTAACATTAAAGTCAGCTGTCAAATCTATAAGCAACCTTCTTGCATACATTACTTTATCCGATGTATCACGAAGCTCGTCCATTAAATTGAGAACTACCGTATTTCCTTTCAGTTCAGGATTACTCTCAACAACAACTTGTAACTTTGGTAAAAATTCCGCTATTTTGGCTGATGCGTCTTTTCCCGTCGAACTTAATTTTCGCGCATCAGACAACATTTGCAATATCCCTTTTTCGTGGGACAGATATCCTTTAACCGAATTTTCTAAATTAGGTATAAGATCGGCTTGTCTTTTAAGCTGATTTCCTATTTCCTGAATCGAAGCCTTAATTCTTGTCTTAGATGAAACAAAAAAGTTATATATTGAAATAACCCAAATAGCCAAAATCGCTAAAACTATAATTATATATATAATCATTTATTAATCACCCCCTTCAATAATTTTTCAAAATCATTTAAACTTAGACAGTTTACTACATTTTTCTTCTCACACCAACCACGCCGTGCAACAGAAACGCCATAAATCATATTGTTCATCATTTCTTTATTATGAGAGTCAGTTCCCAAAGTTAATTTCACGCCGGCTTTCACAGCCTCTCTTACCAAAAAATCAGGTAAATCAAGACGCATTGGATCAGCATTAATTTCAATCCATTTATTGTTTTTAATACAGAAATCGAATATTTTAGGCCAGTCAAGTTCAACCCCTTCTCTTTCGTTTAATTTACGTGTTGTTGGGTGAGCAAATATTAAAGCTTTGGGACTCCAGGATAAAGCACTAAGAACTCTTTGTGTCATTTGATCTTTGGAGAGGTTAAAACTGGAGTGAATGGAAACTAAAACAAAATCCAGATAATCAAACCCTTTTAAGGGTATTGGGCACGATCCGTCCGGAAGAATATCTATTTCAAGGCTATTGAACACTTTCCTTACTCCGTTATATCTCTGAGTAAACTGATTACTCATTGTTTTCACGGAACTTTTCACCTGCCCGCCATCGCTAGCGCTCAGGCGTTGCGGGCGGGCGCTATTCTTTTGCAATTCTAAATTCAACTGATCAACTTTCTCTCTTTTCCTTTTAAGTAAATCTAAAATTTCTTCTTCATTATGCTTGCTTTTGCTGGGATTATGTTCTGTAAAAGCCAAATATTCATAATTTAACTTATTTCCCTGATTTATTATTTCCTCCATAGAGGATATTCCTAAATCATGACTGGTTTCGATATCAAAACTTGAATGAATATGAAAATCCCCTTTAATGTCTGATAATCCAACCAGTTTAGGAAGTTTGTTGTCACGAGCGACTTCTATTTCACCCGCATCCTCTCTCAGTTCAGGCTCAATATACTCCAACCCCAAAAATTTATAAAGTTCCTCTTCTGTTTTAAAAGTTTTTAACCTATTGCCTATACGCTGTCCGCTACCCGTTGCTTTTATTCCGTATTCAGAAAGACTCAAGCCTTTTTTCAACGCATACTCTCTTAATGCGATATTATGATGTTTAGAACCTGTAAAGTGTTGGAGAAGAGATCCGTAAGACTCCGAAGGCTGGACCATGAGGTCTACCTGAATATCCCCGGGAAGAATAATTGAGGCTGTTTTATCTCCTTTTTCGAGTATTTTTGTAAGTTTAGGAAACTTTACAAAATGATTGATAACTGTTTCAGAATTATCCGTTGCAACAGCAATATCAATATCTCCTATGGTTGAAGCCTTTCTTCTTAAGCTTCCTAAAGGGTCTACCCGTTTAGCTTCTTTTATCTTTCTTAACCAGTCTATTACTTCGAATGATCTTTCACAGGCATATGGGAGAAGATGGCGTGTGGGTTTTTCTTCAACTTCTTTTAATTCTTGTTTTATTTCTTTGGGAATACTCCCTTCGGAAACAAGTTTTAATGCAGTTTTTGGTCCTATCCCCTGTATTTTTAAAAGTCTGAACATAATTTTTGGGTAATCTTTCATTAAATTCTCAAAATGTTTAACATGACCCGTCTTAAAAAGCTCGTCTAAATGCTCTGCAATTGCTTCTCCCACCGAAGGTATGTCTTTGAGCTTTCCTTCATCCCAGAGGTCTTTGAGTTCGCTTGAGGCGTGTTCTATAGCATCAGCCGCCCTTTCGTAGGCAATTATCTTAAACTTATTCTTTTTCTCGTCTTGAAGTTGATACGAGGCAGCAACATCCCTTAAAAGTTCAGCTATCTCAAGGTTTGTAATTTCCTTGTGAACACTCATACTTTTATGATATCATTTCGCTGTAAGTTTGTTTGGGGTCGTAGCGTAGCAGTTAACGCGCCTCCCTGTCAAAATGGCAGCGCTCCGAAGCAATTCGGAATGTAAAACTAGGCTAATTCGGGGAAATCTTTGAAAAAAGACAATCCCGAGCTAAATCACTACTTTGTAGTGTAAATGTGTAGAGACTATATACCTAGCCCCTCGAAGCTTTAATAAGCGGAGTGGGGATGAGATAGTCCAAACCTTGAAAAAGGAAGCACGGAGGAGATCGAGGGTGCGAATCCCTTCGGCCCCGCAAGAGGCTCTTGACTTAATTACATTCTTCATCTAAATTCATCCTAGTTTAAAACTGCCCCATGTAAATATTGATTGGGGGTGAGTGATTTTGAAATTTAATCTTAAATCTATTTTAAAAAGCTTCAAATTAAATGAATCAACAATAAGTATGGTTTTAGGGGCAGTTGTTATTGTTGTTGTCGGAGTTTTAATTGCTAATTATTTTAAGGATAAGAAAGCAGGATCTCTTCCACAAAACAATGGAAATAAAACTGAAGCTACCATTAACCAAACATATTTAGTCGCTAAGGGGGACAATCTTTGGAAAATTGCCGAAAAGACAACTGGTTCCGGATATAACTGGGTAGAAATTGCTAAAGAAAACAATATTGAAAATCCAAGTATTATTAATGAAGGACAGGAACTTACTATTAAGGTAGGTGGTAATTTAGTAGTTAAAGAAGAAACTCAAGATATATCTATTTCAGGAGCAACATACGAAGTTCAAAAGGGAGATACACTTTGGAGTATTGCAATTAGAGCCTATGGAGACGGTTATAAATGGAGTGAGATCGCTCGTGAAAATAAATTAGTCCATCCGAATATAATTCATTCCGGAAATATTTTAATACTACCCCGCTAAAAGTCAAACATTTAAGCGGGCCCGTCAAAATATGAAATTTTTGTCGGGCAAGATAGTTTTTTTGTGGAAACTGATGGTTGTTCTAAAGTAGAATATAAATAATGGCTTTCCATTACACTTACGTACTCTCTTGCAAAAATTCTAAAACAAATAAACGCAAATTTTATGTGGGTTCTACTTCCGATCTAAAAGGGAGGGTTGAAGTCCATAAATCAAAATCAGTAAATACTACTAAAATTTTTGATATAATTGAACTTGTTTACTACGAAGCTTGTCGAAATAAGACCGATGCACGTAAAAGAGAATTACAATTAAAAACTGGATTTGGACGAGGATACTTGAAAAGAAGACTAATAAACGATATAGAAATAGGCGGGTGTAGTTGATCGGCTCAACGTTACCTTCCCAAGGTAGAAAGGGCGGTTCGACTCCGCTCACCCGCTCCAGATGTGACAGAAATAAACATATATGTACATAAAGTTACTAGAAACTTACATAAAATGACAAAAATGAAATATAGTATTTGGATTATCCCGCCTCAATCAGTTTTTGATGAGCTTAGCAAAATTATTAACGACCTATCCATAGTACAAAATGGCCCTGTTTTTAAACCACACATGACAATATTGGGTAGTATTGATCGAGAATTGAGTGATATTCAAAAGGCTGTTGAGACAGTTGCAAAAGGCACGGAGAAGTTAAATTTATCTTTAGGGCCAGTTTCTTTTAGCACAACATACTTTCAATCAGTACTTGTAAGGGTAAATTCAACTGCACAATTAATGCAACTTAATCTCGATATTATAATAGTAAAAATCAGCAGGTATGTTTAACTGTACCATTTTTTGTAGTTCTTAAAACTTGGGATACCAAGGTAGTTTTTTAACAAATTAAGCTTTAAAATAAGGGCAGGAGTTATTAGACGGTACAAATTAAGAAAAAGCCAAAGTAGTAACGACAGGTTCGAGCTGAGTACCGTCCCCAGCTCAAGATATGAATAATAAAGAGAATCCAATAAAACAAATTCATTATGATCCTGACATATTTATTGCTCATCCACATTCCGGAGCACCTCCTGAGATTTTGGGGGGTGTTAAAGCCTCGGATATAATACACAAACAACTCAATATTTCATGGCAAGAAGCTCATTCTTCTCAAAATATAATGTTGGAAGCATATGACGAATGGGAAAAAGCTTTTCTCGAACAAAGTAAAAATACCTCTAAGTTAAGTAAACAATTTAATTTAATATATGGATTTACCCCAGAATCATTACGAGAGGCGTGGTTAAATAGACGTCGCGAAGAAGGCTACGATAAATGATGAATATATAAACTTCCTGTCCTGTAAAGAGAATAATTTATATACTTTGATATAATACTTATAACAGCATTCAAGAAAACCATGGGCGATAAGCCCATGGATGAATTGAACGCTGATATGTCATCCTCGTTTAGACAGGGAAACTACGGGCACAAGCCCGTTGAGGATGTCATAGAAAGGTAAGCCGATGTAGCTCAGTTGGTAGAGCAGAGCTTTCGTAAAGCTAAGGTCGGTGGTTCGATCCCACCCATCGGCTCATATGAGAAGAAGTTATTCCAGACTTGAATCAGTTGAAGAAAAAAGAAATACCAGAAAGGCAGTTGTCTTTGTTCTTTTGTCTTTAATAATTGTTGTTTTTCTTGCCACAAACGGTCTTTCTTTAATTACTAAAGTTATTAATTTTGCTTCTTCTTTTAAGAAAAACCCCCAGACAATAGAATTTTTAGATAAAACTCCGCCTTCTCCGCCTTTTTTGCAGTCTATCCCCGATGCTACCAATGTTTCCCCTTTTGAAATTACGGGAAGAGTAGAACTAGAAAATACAGTTGTCATTAATTTCAACAGTAAAGAAGAGGAAATTCAAACTGATGAAAACGGCAATTTTTCTGCAAAGTTTGAATTGATAAAGGGAGACAACACCTTCTTTGCCTATACTAAAAACCCCGCAGGAAATAAAAGCCAAGATACAAAAAAATATGTTTTAGTATTCGATAATGAAGTTCCTGATATTAAGATCCTAACACCCTCCGATGGAACGAGTTTTTATGGATCAAGACAAAAAAACGTAACTATTAACGGAACTACTAAAATAGATTCTTCTTTAACCATTAACGACAGAATTGCAACAGTTGGCGATGATGGCGGATTTTCTTTAAGCTACTCACTTAGCAACGGGGAAAACAATTTAATAATTAAATCTGTCGATAAAGCCGGAAATGAGAAAGAAATAAGTCTTAAGCTATTCTTCAATGAGTGAAGCGGAAATTGCTAAGTAGCCCATTACCCAAGGGTAAAAAAGGCTGTTTACAAAAAAGCTATGAACAAAGACGGCAGAAAAAATAACTAAGAAAGTTTTTGTATAAAATCCCCTGTTCAGTTTAAATAACATCTTAGATATAGAATTTACAAAGATAGTAAAACCAACAATTCCTGTTGTTGCCAGAATTAAAAGAAGGCTTGAATCAGACCCTGAACAGGAGTGTGAAGCAGAATCGATATCTTTTAAATAGATGTTTCTAGCCAGACAAATATTATTAAAACCGACTCCGAAAACGGGAGACTTTTTAAATATTTCGAAAGTTTCTCTATAATTGGTTAATCTAGAAGAAATGCTATACGTTCTTGCCAGATTTACTCCTTGCCCTGCGGGCGTTGGTAAAAGCAAGACGATGGTTAGGAAGTATGCCAAAGTAAATATGAATACTTTGAACTTCTTAAATAGTATTGAGGCAAAAAATAACGAGACTGCTAAGGCGAGATATCCTGCCCGTGAATAGGTAAATGCCAAAGTAGCAATAAAAAAGGCAAGAAGTAAATATTTCTTCTTTACAAAAGATAAAACTGCCCCAAATACAATAATTAAGCTGGTAAATCCCGGATCCAGATAGGTTCCTACAAGTCTATATAAATGATCATCCCAGCCAAGAAACTTTAATGAAGTTAAATCGGGATAAAAGGAATACTGAACCCAGCCGAAGAGAGCTGAAAAAAATGATATGGCTAAAAGAGAATTAAGCAATAATTTCTTGTCTTTAAAATGACTTACAAATATATAAAAATAAAAGTAAGCGATAAGTCTGACAAGATATAAAAGACCAATAAAAACCTGAGAATTTTTAAAAATAAATATAGACAACAAATAACTAAATATTGCTGCTATCAAGAAATCATTAAAATATTTCGAATATTTATATCTTTTAATAATTGCTATTATTGCCCCCAGAGAGACAACAATATCTATCGGATTCAATGACCCGATTTTGATGATCTGCCCAAACGGAAATAAAATTAAGAACGCAAAAAGTATAATTTGCTCCATGATAAAAACGACTGAAAAGATTGGAAAAGAGAAAAAACAAATCCCTTCGTTCCTTTTTTATACGCTTTTTTGACAAAAAATGTTTGAAAAAACTTAAAAAAAGGAGATATTACAATTTTCAAAAGATTTGATCTCTTCCCTTCAAGTTTATTTGCTCTGGCGTGTAGTGTTGAGTAAAAGTTTGTCTTATTAATCATCTGCGATATGCTTATTTCATCCTGATGAAGAATGGAGTTTTTTAAAAAGCCGGTCTTTCCTTTAACGTCCCAAACTTCATGAACACATCTCTCCCATTTTCCAACATCTTTTCTTGCCAATCTTAACAATCTTTCTTCAACAATTCCGCGTCTTGTAATATAGTAGCCGTTGATTTCGTCACTTGGGTTTAAATTCTTTATTTCATCTATAAGCTCAGAGCTAATAATCTCATCTGAATCAAGGAATAAAACCCATTCACCCTTCGTCAAACTCAGGACCCGATTTCTTTCCTTGGCAAAATCGGTAATTTTACCTTTCTTTAATGTAACTGTCGATATTTTCATTTAAATACTTTATTTAATAAATATACGGTTATCGGAATTGCAAACAAGGCCCCCGTTAAGGAAGATAGTCCCGCGCCAACTATATCAAAATTTTTAACCAATGGGAAAATAGTTATTACTAGACCAAAAATTGAAAACAGGGTAATTAAGGAAACATATTTCTGTTTTTTGAGAGATAGAAATAACGGATAGGTTGTTTCTGTAATTGCTCTAACAACTCCGAAAAATGAAAGTACTTTAACTACCGGAATAACTGAAAGCCATTTAGGACCAAGTAAAATTAAAACTACTTCTTGAGAAAAGAAAAATAACATTATGCCTATGGGTAAAACTATTAATGTGGTTGCCAGTAGGCTTTTTATAAATGCTCTCTTTAATCTTTCTTTGTCGTCTGCCATTCTTGAATAAACAGGAAATGTTACTTTCTGAATTACGTCGGATACCTCAGTCATGGGAAGAGAGGATACTTTGTAGGCCATCTGATACGTTCCTAAATATGTGGTATTTAATATTCTGCCCACAACCGCATCGTCAATATTTTCAAACAAATAATTAAAAATGCCCGCGAAGGTTACCCATTTACCCCTATTTATAATTAATTTCAATTTGTCCTTAACAAACTTTAATTTAGGATTAGGTCTAACAAATAAATGCGATGCGAATACTTCAAAGAGAGCTCCTGCCAAAAGACCGTAAACTAAACTTAAAGCGGAATGAATAATTAAGGCAATCGAAATTGCAACTGATGCATCGAAAAAATAAAT
>JAPLZT010000053.1 GCA_026394855.1 Candidatus Woesebacteria bacterium | reverse complement strand
ATTATTCTATCTTTATCTGGAGAAAAAATAAAAGATTTTTTAAAAAAATCGCATCTTCTTTCTATTTTTGTAATTTTGACTTTGTTTTTAACCTTTTCTCTAAACGCAATAATCGTAAGCGCCATTTTAATTATTCTCCACTTTGCTTTAAACAACTACCCAAACATTATCAAGAAAGTAAAAATATTTTTACCCATTACCCTAATATGCCTCTCTTTATTGTTTGGAATTCTATCCCCGGTGTTTTCAAAAGGGGTTTCTTTGAAAGAAACTTATAAAGAAAGAATTACCCTAGCAGGTTATGCTATAGACGCTTTTTCTCAAAGGCCGGTATTGGGAGTTGGATTAAATAATTTCTTTTTTGCAACCAAAAGCATTCAGCCGCCGCATAATATATATTTGATTGTTCTTTCGGAAACAGGAATTGTTGGGATAATAATATTATTTCTCTTGTTATTAAAACTACTTAGCCGAAACTTAAATAAGTATCTTTTTCTGGCCGTAGTTTTTGTTTTAGTAACGGGACTTTTTGACCACTACTGGTTTACACTTCAACAAAATCAACTTCTTTTATCTTTTCTTTTAGGGCTGGCCGTAAGAAAAGAGTATAGTAAGAATTTATATGGAAAATAAAATTAAAGTTTTTTGTGATGGCGGATCCCGGGGTAATCCCGGAAAAAGCGCATCAGCGTTCGTTGTCAAAGAAGGTAATAAATTAATTTATTCAAAAGCAAAATACTTAGGCGTTCAAACAAATAATTTTGCAGAATATAGTGCAGTTGTCCTTGCGCTTCGTTGGATCAGAGAAAGCATTGGCGTACCAAAAAAAGAAATAATTTTCATCCTAGACTCAGAACTTGTAGTAAAACAAATTAACGGAGAATATAAAGTGAAAAATAAAAAACTGAAAGAAATATATTTAGAAATTATAAATATTTTAGAAAGTTTTAACCAAACAATTATTTTTAAACATGTTTCCCGCGAAAAAAACAAAATGGCGGATCTTTTAGTTAATCAAAAACTTGATGATATTCCGTGAAAAGTTTCACGTCATCAGGTACCCTTATCACGGGGTACTTCTTTTTACTTCGACTAATAAATTGAAAAGATTCGGTAATTGAAATACGATTAAGGTATGAGACCTACGGTTTTTTTGTTTTCGGAATCGGACGCGTTCTCTTTGTATGTATTAGAAAACCTTCTTTCTAATTTATGTAGAGTAATTGTTTTTTCTAATGATGTTAAGGTCTGGGAAAAATTTACCTCTCACATTACAAAGACAAATTATTTAATTTTTGAATCAGTAAAAAATTGCAAGAAATATCCAAAGCCTGATTATTTTTTAATGGTAGATTTCTTAGACGTGTCTTTGTTTAACACATTAAACTCTAAAGGTTTTGTGATTATCTCAGGAAATAATCTTCAGGGGGTCGGTATTGAATTGCCCGAAACGGTTGGTGTAATTATTATTGATAATTTATTCGGTCCGCGTATGGGGATAGACGAAAGAAATAGAATTTCACAAGTAATAGGTGTTGTGATAAAAAAGGGGAAGATTAAAATTTTTGAAGGCGAAAGAATATCCCTTGTATATATGGGAGATGCCGCCAAACTTATTGTTAAATGGCTGTTTTCTTTTGGTCCATACGGCGAAGTCGTGTCTATTTCCTCAAATAAACAAAATCTTGCAGATATTTGTCAGATGGCTAAGGGTATTTTTCCGGACTTTAAATATCAAGTTGTAAACGAGCATGTTAATAATTTAGCTTTCGGTAAAAATAAGACATATTTGTTAGACAAAGATAACAGCAAGCCATTAGAAGAAACTTTTTTGTGGTTTAAGAAAAATATACCGCCTAAGGTTGTAATAAAAAGGGTTAGGATGGGAACGCCCAGAATAGTCAAAGTATTAATTTTTCTTTCTGTAACTTTAGCTACACCATTCGCGTTTATTTTAATCGCAATTTCTTTACTTTTTGTTTCAGGAAAAATGGCAATTTCGGAAAGTTTCAATTCTGCAAAATTTTTTGTAAATGCATCATATATTGTTTCTAATATTGCCAATAAAGAATCCGGAGTGCTTACCAACGTCCCCATCTTGGGGAAATTATATGTACCCGCAAGTTCGTTTTCTTTCATGCTCAAAGATTTGAGCATGGTTGGGTTAAGGGGTTTTGATTTAACCCGCGAAATATATTCACTTTCCGATAATATTTTGGGAGAAGGGAAATATAATTTAAAAGAGGCGCAAGAGGAAATTATCTCAAATCTTGATTATATAGATACGACACTTTCCTTTATTGAGGGTGAGGCAAAAAACTACCCAAATTTGTATAAAAAAGTAGATTTTTCCCGGATAAAGAAACTTGTAATAAATGCCAATAAAGCCACGCCATCTTTGTCAGATCTTTTAGGTGTAAATAAAACCAAAACATATTTGGTTCTTTTTCAAAACAATATGGAACTAAGACCAACAGGTGGTTTTATCGGGTCTTTTGCCTTGGTTTCTTTTGGTTCAGGAAAACTTAATGAGGTGAGTGTTCAGGACGTTTATTCTGCGGATGGCCAATTAAAAGGCCATGTCGAACCCCCTCAACCTATTAAAAAATACTTGAATGAGGCCAACTGGTTTTTGAGAGATTCAAATTGGGATCCAAACTTTTCGGCCTCAGCCGAACGTGCAGAATGGTTTTTAGACAAAGAAATTGATACCCCTGTTGATGGGGTAATCGCAATAGACCTAAATGTGATCAAAGACGTTTTGGAGGCAATCGGACCAATTTATCTAAGCGACTATCAAACTCAGGTATCGTCTGATAACTTTTACGAAAAAACTCAAGGCGAAGTGGAGAAGAATTTTTTTCCGGGATCGACCAAGAAGGCGAATTTTATTACTGCTTTAGCAAAAGAGATGACAAATTTACTTATTCTTAATAAAGAAAACAATAAGACTAAATTAGCTAAAATTATTTACGATAACCTTGAGGCAAGGCATATTCAGATCTTTTTACATAACAATTTAGCAAAAGAAGCTTTAAGTAATCTTAATTGGGACGGGGCCTTTAACTATCCAACCTGCGGCGGAGATTGTTATTCTGATTTATTAGGTTTAGTTGAAGCAAATTTGGGAGTTAATAAATCCAACTACTATATTGAAAGGAAATATAATTTAGCTGTAAATTTACAAGAAGGAATTATAAAGAAAAACCTTTCCGTAACATATAAAAATAATGCTAATTTAGCTATGGGAAATGGTGGTATTTATAAAGCCTATACAAGACTTGTTGTGCCCTTGAATTCAGATCTTGAATTTATTGAAGTGGGAAATAATCCCTTGCAACCCGATATTGAAACGGTTTCAGGAAGAAAAGAAATAGGTTTCTATTTTGAGTTGCCTCCGGGGCAGACAAAAACAATAAATATGGCATGGCAGACGGTTCAGCCCTTAAGTTTAAATAGGGCGGGGCGGTACCTTATGTATGTTAGGAAACAGGCCGGGACTCCGGCTGAACCAATTATAATTTCCTACAATACTTCACCTCTCGTTGATTTAAGTGTTGAACCAGGCTATAATACTTTATTCGCTAAAGACATTTACTCAAAAGTTACATGGAAAAAATAACATTAAAGGCAAAAGTAAGAAAAGAGGTCGGTAGAAAAGTAAAACTTCTAAGAAAGGAAGGGATTTTGCCTGCGAATATTTATGGCAAAAAGATAAAGTCCGAATCTATTCAGATTGACTTGAAAGAGTTTCTTGATGTCTATAAAAAGGTTGGCGATACGAAACTTTTTTATATAAACGAACGTCCTGTTCTTGTTGCCAACATTCAGAAAAATCCGGTGTCTGACGCACTTCTTCATGTAGATTTCCACCAAGTTGATCTTAAGGAGAAAGTTGAGGCCAAGGTTCCCGTTGAGCTTACCGGAGAATCTCCAGCTGAAAAACAATCAATTGGAACGGTTGTTCAATATCTTAATGAGATTGAGGTTGAAGCACTTCCCACAGATCTTCCCGACAAATTCGAGATTGATATATCAAAACTTACCGAAGTCGATCAGTCAATTCATGTCAAAGACCTACCCTATGATAAATCCAAGATTGAAGTCAAGACCGATTTGGAAGAAATTCTTGTTAAAGTTGAGCCTCCTCAAAAAGAAGAGATTGTTGCCCCCCCTGTCGCTGAAGTTCCGGCTGAAGGAGAAGTTCCAGTATCTGAAGGGGAGGCTGCACCTGAAGCTGAAGCAGGTAAGGAAGCCCCACCTGCCGAAACACCAAAAGAAAAGTAATTATCTGTTGGGGTCGACCCCTTTTGCTTTATTTAAATATTCATCTTTTTCTGTAAGATTGTATAGTTCTATCCAGCCCTCATAGTACTGGGGATTTTCTAATACAAATTCCTGCCAAAACATAACTTCTCTTGAAGTGTCTACTTCAGTTCCAAGCACGACCCTTTTGTTTAAGTATATTTTTAAATAAAAGGCAGAGAAGAATAAAAGGGAAATTGTAAAAAGACAAATATAGAAAAAGTTGATAGTCTCTTTGGCAGATTTAATCACAAACTAAGTATGCTCCGGCCATGGGGAGGAAATCAATAGCTTTTCAGGATACTTTCGTAAGAGCTTAATTTCTTTCCAAATTGCTTCGGTTACAAAAGGGGCAAAAGGATGAAGAAGTTTAAGAAAAGTTTCCAGCCCCCAGCGCATTTGACTTGCTCCTATTTTTTCGAGTTTAGCTTCTTCAATTGCTTCGTCGCAATACCAATGCCAAAATTCTGAATACAAAAGTTCCATCGCTTGGCTAAGGCGAAAATTTTCAATGTGGTCTGCGACTTCATGAACAAGTGTGTTGATTTTAGATTCAAACAATGCGTTTCTGTCGGCGGTTTTTGTAAATTGCATGACAAAGCGTGATGCATTCCAAATTTTATTGACAAAATTTCTTTGGCCTCTGACATTATCTTCCGATAGAGCAATATCGTTTTCAATTAATGCTCCCCAAATAAGAGATATTCTTAAGGCGTCCGACCCGTACTTTTGGGTCATAACAATCGGGTCAATTACATTTCCTTTGGATTTGGATATCTTCTTTCCTTCGCGATCGCGTATAAGACCATGGATAACAATATCTTTGAAAGGAACTTTTCCTGTAACGTAAAGCCCCATCATAATCATTTTTATTACCCAGATGGGGAGAATATCATAGGCAGTTTCCATAACCGATGTAGGATAGAAAGTCTCAAAATCTCTAGGCTTATTGGTCATCAGTGTTGCGAAGGGCCATTGGGAAGATGAAAACCAAGTATCGAAAGTGTCGATGTCCCTGGTTAATTTTTCACTGCCGCATTTTGCGCATTTATTGGGTATAATTCCATCGGTTATTTCCCAATTATTACATTTGGCACATTTCCACGCGGGTATTTGTATTCCCCAAACAATTTGTCTTGAAATGTTCCAATCGTATAAGTTTTTAAGCCAGTGGATGGCAATTTTTTTATACTTAACTGCCGCAAATTTTACTGCTCCTTTTTCAATTGCCTTTAAAGCAAGTTCAGTAAGAGGCTTAACTTTTAAGAACCATTGTTCGGAAGGCGTAGGTTCAATAGGGCCGTGGTCTCTATAGCAGGTTCCCACAACATGCTTTATTTTCTCTGTCTTTATTATTTTTCCCGAAGCCTCAAGGTCTTTAACAATTTCTTCTCTTGCGGCTTCAACTTTCATGCCGATGTATTTTTCCGGAGTATTTATCATTCTTCCTTTTTCATCAATTACGGAAATAAAGGAAAGGTTGTGTAATTGTCCTATTTCAAAATCAGTTGGATCATGGGCGGGGGTTATCTTCAAAGCTCCGGTTCCTGTGGCTATATCTACCAGTTTATCAGAGATAATGGGTATCTCGCGGTTAATTAGCGGAATAAGTGCGGTTTTTCCAATCATGTCTTTATACTTTTCGTCTTTTGGATTAACTGCAACTGCGCAGTCAGCAAAAATTGTTTCCGGACGGGTTGTGGCAATAGTTATTGTTCCATAGTCAATAAAGTACAAAAGATCTTCTCGTTCAACGGTTTCTACTTCAAGTTGGGAAAAGTTGGTTCCGCACCTGGGACAATAATTTACCATTTTTAGACCCCTATAAATAAGTCCATCAGAAAACATCTTTTTAAATGTTTGATAAACAATTTTTATGATGTCCGGATCCAATGTAAATTTATTTCTTGTCCAATCGCAGGAAGCTCCAAGAACCTTAAGCTGATTTTCCATACCCAATTTATTGTTTTGCACGTAATCCCAAATCATTTTGTATAAAGTATCTCGATCAAAATCGAATCTGCTTTTGCCGTCTTCTTTCAATTTCTTTTCAAAAACAAACTGTGTTTCTATTCCTGCATGGTCTGACCCGGGAAGCCATAGAGTTGAACACCCTTTCATGCGGTAATATCTGATTAAAATATCTTCAATGGTAACAAATCTTGCGTGGCCTATATGAAGTGGGTTATTAGCATTAGGGGGGGGCATGATAATGCAGAAAGGCTTTGCCCCGCGAAGTCTTGGCGAAGTGGGGGTGATGGGGGAAAACGCTCCGGATTTTTCCCAAAGATCATAAATTTCAGATTCTTTTGTATGGTCGTAGTTTTTGTCCATTGAGATATTTTACCACGCAAGTGGCAAGCTTGCTTATCAGCTCGACTTGAATTTTGCATGGAGAGCAGAGGGTGTTATTTTTTAACTACGGAATAAAGAAGACCAACACCAAGAAGTAGAACGGCCCACGCGATAATAAATAAAGGAATATTCATAAGAAAATATTACTTCCTTTTAATCAAAAAGTAAATAAATATAAACAATATACCTGTAAGGAGTGTGGCGAAAGCAAAAATATTTATTAAATCGTTTGTGTTCATAAGTTTACTTCTTTCTTAAAATCAATAATGAAAAGCTTACTGAAACAATTGTTAGGGTCAATCCCCAAATTCCAGGAAAATAGATATCCGAAATCTTTTTAAGAGTAAGAATTGGTGCGACGATTCCTCCTGCAAACCAAGCAACTCCGAGGTTTGCCAAAAATTCAGACAAAATTTTTCTTTGATCAAACGAAAGTTTCATTACTAAAATTATATCACCAAAAATTAGTTTATAACCGTCAGGTTGCATTTTGCAGAGAAGAGTTAAAATTTCATCCTTGGTATTCGGTCGAGAAAGTCTGAATTTTTATAATTTCTTAGCTTTTCGTTTCTAGCTTTTAATTTAAGATATGCGCAGACCCCAATCATTGCCGCGTTGTCACCACAGAGTTTTTTCGAGTAGGGTGTGTGCAGAGTAATTTTGTAGGGTTTTAATAGTTTTCGCAACTTACTTCTGAGAAGATTGTTGTTGGCGACTCCTCCTCCTAGGAGGAAATGGTTAATGGTTAAGGGTTGAGCGCGAAGCGCCAAGCTTTGCTTATGGTTAAGCTGATAAGACAGAACGTTTTCGATATGTTTAAACGCAACTTCTTGAAAAGATGTAGCGAGATTACAGATTTTTTCTTTGGTTAATGGTTTTTCTTTTTCAATAAGTCTAAACATTGCGGTCTTTATTCCTGAATAGCTAAATCTATTTTTTATTTTGTCATCTACTAAAGGAGTAGGCAAAACATATTTTTTAGCGTTTCCAAGACGGGCGAATTTTTCTAATACCGCCCCTCCCGGATACCCGAGCCCCAAAACCCGTGCACATTTATCAAGAGCTTCTCCTAGGGCATCATCAACTGTTTCGGCAAGTACTTTATATGAACCAATTTTTTCAATATAAATAAGTTGGGTGTTGCCGCCGGAAATTACTAAACCAAACATCGGAAATTTATAATTTATAATTTGTAATTTATAATTTCGAGGCTGCGCAAAGCAGCTGAGCAAGTGGCCCTCAATATGATTAACGGGAATGATGGGTCTATTGTATTTTTGGGAAAGCTGTTTAGCTTTTGAAATTCCAACTTCAAGCGCAATTGCAAGACCAGGACCGATGGTGACGGCGATAGCATCGATGTCGGTGGACAGTGAACAGTGAGCGGTGGACAGTGCCCGATTAACAACAAAGTCGATCCGCTCACGGTGCAATCTTTGTGCAAGAGACGGCATAACTCCGCCAAAATCTGCATGCTGTGAAGCCTGAGACCAAATAATATTGGAAATTATTTTTGTATTTTCTGTTACTGCTGCTGCCGTTTCATCGCAAGATGTGTCAATTGCCAGTATTTTCATTATATTACTCCCCAGCTAATTAGCCTTTCATTTCCTCTTTTCCCATACTTAATTTTTACCCAAACAACTAGTGCATGTTCTCTTTGGTTTTTGATTTCATTAATAACTCTATCGGCCCATTCAATTGCTATTACCATGTTTTTATCCTCAATCATTTTAAGAAAGCCCAAGGTATTTAGCTCTTCAGGCTTTTGAAGTCTCCAGGCATCTATATGGGTTAGTTTTTTATATTCTAAAACAAAATTAAAAGTAGGGGAGACTATTTCCTCTTTTATCCCCAAAACTTTTCCCAGCCCTTTTGTAAATTGTGTTTTACCTGATCCCATTTCTCCTATAAGGGCAAAAATAATAGGTCTTTTACCTAAGTAATTTTCATATTTTTGAAAAAGCTCCTTGGCAATATTTTGCGTATTTTCCTCGCTTCCTGAAAAAACTTCGTTTTTGTCCTTAAATTTTATCTTTCCCTGTCTCAAAATAACGGGATCGTCTAGGGTTGTATCAATAACCGTTGACGGTTCATTGTGAGGGAGTTCTCCCGCATTGATTATTAAATCAATAAGACTTTTTTGTTTTTCTGAAATATTGTCCAAGATATCTGACACTCTATAAGGACGTTTCATGTATGAAGCATTGGCAGAGGTTGCTGTTATTGGAAACCCAAGGATTTTAACTATTTGGTTAACTAAAAGGTAGCTTGAAATCCTGACTCCTAAAGTTCCTGTTTCGGATTCTATTCCTTTTGCCAGTTTATCCCCCTTCGCGAAACACCGAGAGCGTGAGCTCGCGGATTGAAGCGAAGAGTTTTTCGCTTCGGAGGGATTCCGCTCCCGACGAAGCGTGGGGAGAAGATACCCCGACCGTGAGGTCGTGGGAGCTTCATGCTTTCCGTAAGAGACGACGGTTATGGGGCCGGGTAAAAATTCTTTGTAAATGTTTCTGGCTGTAGAATTTAGGCTTACATACTTTTCAGCCATTTTTATGTTGGATACGGCAATTGAATACGGTTTTCCAATTGGCCTTTTCTTATAAGAATTTAGTTTTTTTACGGCTTTAAGGTTTGTTGCATCCGCTGCTATTCCATATGTGGTTTCGCAGGGAAATACTACCAGTCCCCCTTTTTTTAATACATTAACGGCCAATCCGACTACATTCGGGTTTTCTTTGACAATTTGCATTATGTTATTGTACAGCAGCAGTTCCCCGCAAGTAAACTGCAGCCCAAGGCTGATATTTTGAAGTAAATGTTTTTTTGAAAATCGTTTCTCCGTTTCTTTCTACTGTGTAATTAAATGTAACTGTTGCCCCCCAAGCCTTGTGTTCTGTTTGGGTGACTTTATCTATAGCAAGTGTGGGATCATCTTGATATACGTCTGGTGGTGGTGCAATTTGGTTGGTAACTACCGATCCTGAGATCGTTGAAACTCTTCCGTCGTTTGTTCCGTATATTTCGAAAGTCAGCATCATTTTTTTGTTGTCAACCCGTGTTTGAATAAGAATGTGATTTGAGGTATCGTTCTTAAATTTTAAATCAACCGTTGGGCTATAAACTGTGGCATCAAGTCCCGGGGGGGAGGATTGTTCGTAATAACCGACCCTATAAGCATGAGCTGTCCTTTCAAGAATTGGAAGCCCCGCATTTAATGCAGCTCTAAAAAGGGTTGTTGAAACCTGACAAACTCCGCCGCCATCTCCAAGAATAGTTTTTCCTCCCGAAATTATATATGCTTGCCTGTAGCCTGTTTGCGCTGAAATATCCCCCACGGTTTTGGTAAATGAAAAAGTTTCCCCGGGGGGAACGATGACCCCCGTAAATTTAGATGCGGCAAGATTTACATTGTGTATTCTTCCCGGAATAGAGCCTGCAAAATATGAAATCCCTGTGCCGATAAGTTCTTTAATTCCCAGATTGTTTACATCTGATGTTGTAACTTGCGGGGGAGTTAAAGTGACGGGGACAGTAATATTTGATATTTCAGCGTCGGTTTCTTCCAGTGTTCTTAAGTTGCCAACTATCATTTGAGAAAGAACCTTCTCGTTTGCTTTTACACCATTCTTAGAAGGAGTAAACTCTTTTACTTTTCCTTCTTCAAAAACAAATACGGAATTAACAGGTTCCTGGTTTAGTTTGTTTACAATTTCGGAAGAGATGTCTGAAATTTTTTTGGTGTCATAAACATTATTGGGGTCAAGAAACATAAAAAGATTTTCTTTTTGGTAGGTAAACATCTGATCTTCGTAAGAAATTGTTAGTTTTTTATCAAGCAATTTTTTACCTCTTTTTAAAAACCTTGTTTCCTCTTCTTGATTAAGTCGAGGATCAACCATAAGGAGGGAAATTGCAATATCTGATCCATCCAAAAAAGAGAAATTATGGCCAATCTTTGCGATTAACAGATTCCGATCAAGTTTATATCCGATGCTTCCTTTTTCTAAAACTACTTTGCCGTCCACAATCTTAAGCGATGGATAAATCGGATTAACTTCGATCTGATCAGAAATAACAGAGATCAAATCGTTAAGTTTTTCATCGTTTTTGGTTAATTTAAGACCCAAATCTTCTCGTCTAAAGAAAGAAAAAATCCTTTGTTTAAAATCGTAGATAATATTTCCGGTTCTATGAATTCCTAAAGCGTTTTGGACTGAAGCGCTAAAATCCGGAAATAAGTCTATGGAACCTACAGTTATGTCAAATGTCTGGGTTAAGTACACAAGTCTGATATTTTCAGGAATGCTTATTTTTTGTCCCAATGTCTCAATTGCCTGCTTTTCGGTTTTGCCTCCAAGGCCTATGCCGGCAACATAAGTATTGGGGAATACCCTTCCTGTAAAGGCAAGGTTAGAGATACAAAAAATAATCACTAATATTTCAAAAAAAATTAAGATCCGTTCTTTATTATTTTTAATATGGGGATTATCCCAGAAATTCTTTTTTAGCATCTCTACAAATATGATACCATTAGAAATAAGATATATGCGATTTCCCAAAGTTCTTATTCTAATTGTTGTTGTTTTAGCGCTTCTTGGGCTTGTCTTTTTTGTTTTTTTTAAAGGAAAAACTTCAACAAAACCGTCTTCCGGGGAAATTGTCTGGTGGAGTCTTTGGGAGGATGAATCCACCATTTCTCCATTGATAGCCGAGTATGAGGCAAAAAATCCTAAAGTAAAAGTAAAGTATATTAAGCAGTCGCAACAGGATTATAGAGAAAGGCTCACAAACGCCTTAGCTAAAGGAACGGGTCCTGATATTTTTACGTTCCATAATTCTTGGGTACCGATGTTTAAAAATTATCTTGATCCAATTCCTGTTTCCATTATGACTCCTTCGGAATTTTCTCAAGTTTTCTATCCGGTTATTGCGAGTGACCTAACAGAAGGATCTGGAATTTTAGGAATTCCTTTGGGGTATGACGCATTGACTTTATTTATTAATAGCGATATTTTTGCAAGTTACGGCAAGACTCCTCCCACAACCTGGGATGATTTAAGAAGCTTGGCTATAGAATTAACCACGAAAGACGATAAAGGAAACATTATTCAATCGGGAGTAGCATTGGGTAGAACCGAGAACGTAGATAATTGGCAGGAGATATTGGCTCTAATGATGCTTCAAAATGGAGCAGATCTTTCAAACCCCATCGGAAAGTTGGCGGAAGACGCTCTTACATTTTTTACTCTGTTTTCTTCCAACGATGGGGTTTGGGATTCCTCTCTTCCGACATCAACAGCAATGTTTGCAGGAGGAAAACTTGCTATGTATCTAGCTCCGTCTTGGAGAGCTTTTGAGATTTTACAACTTAATCCATCCTTAAATTTTAAGACTGTCCCTCTTCCTCAACTTGCGAAAGGAAGTTCAAATCAAAAAGATGTAGCATACGCAACCTATTGGGTGCAGGGAGTTTCAAATAAAGGAAAGAATAAAACGGCTGCATGGGAATTTTTAAAGTTTATTTCGTCCCGCGATTCGCTTTCAAAACTTTACGCAAATTCTTCCAAGCAAAGAAAATTCGGAGAAGTCTATCCAAGAGTAGACATGGCCTCTTTACTAACAGATCACCCAATATTAGGATCAATTGTTTCGCAAGCTCCAAATGCACGAAGCTGGTATTTACAGTCAAGGACTTTTGATGGTCCAACCGGAATTAACTCTCTTATTAATAAATATTTTGAAGATGCTGTGAACGCAGTAAATGCCAGAAGTACTGCAGTAAAGGTTCTACCTACGGTTGCCCAGGGAGTGTCGCAGATACTAAAGCAATATGGGATTGCAAGATAATGAGTTTTTAGGCAAGAGTGAGGCCGCTTCTATCCTATATCACGACATTTTTGATTATCCGTTAAATGCAAAGGAAATAATTAAATGGGGAGTGGGAAAAAAGGGACTCTCCTTATTCAAAAAGACGAAAGAAATCTTAAACAAAGACGGACTGTACTTTCTAAAAGGTAAAGAAAATCTTCTTTACAAAAGGGCATTAAAGGAAAGAATTTCTAAAAGAAAAATTGAGATTGCAAAGAAAAATGCATCTATCTTGGCCAAATTCCCTACCATTAAGGGAGTGTTTATTACTGGGGCTTTGGCCATGAATAATGCGTAAGAAGAATCCGATATTGATTTGATGATTATTACTAAAATAAATTGTCTTTGGACAACCAGACTGCTTACGTATTTGGTATTAAGAATAATGAATTACGGGGTAAGAAAACCGGGGGATATCAATCAAAAAGATAAACTTTGTTTAAATATCTGGCTGGATGAATCGGCTCTATCTTGGGACAGAAAGGACAGAAATATTTATTCAGCCCACGAAATTGCTCAAGTTGTTCCAATTGTAGATAAAGAAAACATTTGTCAAAGGTTTCTACAAAAAAATAGGTGGATTTTAGATTATTGGCCAAATGCTGTTCGTATTGAACCAATAAATAATAATTTATATTCTAAAACCCACACGTTGTTTGTTAATGTTGTTGAGAAACTTGCTTTCAGGTTACAATATTTGTATATGAAGCCTAAAATTACTCGCGAAATAGTTACTATACATAAAGCTATTTTTCACCCTGTGAGTTGGGGACAAGTTGTATTAAAAAGATTGTCTGTGTAAAATACGGCACATGGAAAGTCTTATCATCCAATCGGTTTATCGGACTGAGGCGGATGAAATAAAAACTGAAGAAGCCGGATATCTGAAAGATTGTGCCGATTCTTTAAGCCTTGTCAAATATGTAATGAGAAAAGGCAACAGAACCGCTGCCAACTATCTAATACGTCATGCAGCTAAATGTCTCACGAGGGCATTTAATGTTAGAGGAGAGAGGGAAATTTAATCAGTTCTTGACATGTGGTGACTAAATAAATAAAATAGCACTCAGTCTTTAGGAATGCTAATATGACAAAGCTAAATTTGAAACCAACAGCAGGGTATATCTTAATTGAGCCTCTGGAAAAAGAGGTTAAAACCTCTTCCGGGATATATCTTCCGGATAACGCTTCTGAAAAACCACAAAAAGGAAAAGTTTTAGCAGTAGGAGCATCTGAAATTACAGAGAAGGGAACAAAAAAATCATCTCCTGTAAAAGTTGGAGATAAAGTAATTTATAAGAAATGGGGAGGAAATGAAGTAAAAATAGGAAGTATAGAATATTTGTTTGTTAAGTTTGAGGATATTTTGGCTACAGAACAATAAAAAATGGCAAAACAGCTAAAATTCGGAAAAGAAGCAAGAGCATTCCTCTTAAGGGGAATTAATATTGTTGCTAAAGCAGTGGTTACAACCCTTGGCCCTAAAGGTAGGAATATTGCCTTAGATAAAAAATGGGGAGCTCCGAATATTGTTCATGACGGAGTATCGGTTGCCAAAGAAATAGATCTTCCCAATCCCTTCGAAAACATGGGAGCGCAACTTGTAAAGGAAGCAGCCTCCAAAACTAATGATAATGCCGGAGACGGAACTACAACCTCAACACTTCTTGCTCAAGTTTTGACCCAAAAAGGAATGAAAAAGATTGATGCGGGAGCAAATCCAATGATTGTTAAAAAAGGAATTGAGAAAGCGGTTGAGGCGGTTGTTGCCGAACTTAAAAAGATGGCAAAGCCAATTAAAGGTAAAGAAGAAATTACTCAGGTTGCGACCATCTCTGCGGGAAGTGCCGAAATAGGGGCAAAGATAGCAGAGGCATTGGATAAAGTAGGTAGGGATGGGGTTGTGACTGTTGAGGAAGGTAAGGGATTGACAATTGATATTGAATACAAAGACGGAATGGAATTTGACAGAGGTTATTCTTCAGCCTACTTTGTCACAAACCCTGACAAAATGGAAGCCGAAATTGAAGATGCGTATATTCTTTTAACCGATAAAAAGATTGCATCCATTCAAGATCTTCTTCCTTTCTTGGAAAAATTCGTCAAAGTTTCCAAGAATTTGGTTATTATTGCGGATGAGGTAGAAGGAGAAGCTTTGGCTACCTTGGTTGTAAATAAACTAAGAGGGACATTTAATGTTCTGGCAATTAAAGCTCCCGGCTTTGGAGATAGAAGAAAAGAGGCTCTGGAAGATATTGCAATATTGACAGGAGGAACCGTAATTTCAGAAGATACAGGAAGAACTTTTGAGACAATTGAGGTAAGCGACTTAGGAAGGGCAGATAAAATTTGGGCAGACAAAGATAATGCCAGAGTAATTGGAGGAAAGGGAGACAAAGCGCAAATTGAGGCAAGAATAGCTTCGATAAAGAAGCAAATAAAGACAACCGATTCCGATTTTGACAAAGAAAAGTTTGAAGAAAGACTTGCGAAACTTGCAGGGGGAGTTGCCCAGATTAATGTTGGAGCGGCAACAGAGCTTGAACTTAACGAGAAAAAAGAAAGAGTCAAAGACGCAGTTGGAGCAACCAAGGCTGCAATTGAAGAAGGAATAGTCCCCGGTGGGGAAGTAGCCTTTCTAAGAGCAAGAAAAGTTATAAAAGACATAAAAGGTCAAAATGCGGATGAACAAATCGGGGTTGATATTGTGTATGAAGCTTTGGAAGAACCAATTAAGTGGCTTGTAAAAAATGCAGGGGATGACGAGCTTTTAGTATTAAAGAAAATCCTTGCTTCAAAAGAAATAGATTTTGGGTATGATGTACTAACCGGAAAATTCGGTTCAATGACCAAGCTTGGAATAATTGATCCCGTTAAAGTAACAAGATCTGCTTTGCAAAATGCTGCATCTGTGGCTGGGATGGTAATCACAACAGAAGGCCTGGTTTGCGAGCTTCCTGAGGAAAAGAAAAATATGCCTCAAATGCCCCAAGGCGGGATGGACTATTGATATTTTGGGTGAAACTCCTCACGAACCTTTTCAGCTAAAAGAACTTTCATTAGAGATTGATATGGTACATCTTTCTTATTTGCTAAGAGCTTCAAATCTTCGATTAAAAAAAGAGGAAGTCTCACTGTAATTGGCCGCGTTGACGGTTTAAGATTGGATAGATCGAGCTTAACTTCTTTGAACCTATCAGGAAAATCCAAAAAGCTGTGTTTTGCCCAAAATTCCCTTTCCTCGTCTTCGTTCTTAAAGACGGGAATTTTATTTATTTTTTTGTTTTCTGCTTTCATAATATTTCCTTTCCTTTTTATTTTGATCCCTGGCTGAAATTACCCTAATATTATTTTCTCTGATAGTAAAAGTGATATGCAACCATTTTCTATTGTCCGTTTCCCCAAGCATCCCAAAGCGATCCTCAAGCGTGGAATGTTTAATATCTTTGTATATAATCCTTGGTTCATTAAAAAATACTTCTTCGCATTCCCTATAAGTAACCTTGTGACCTATCCAGTTTTTGTTTCTATTCCACTCGTCCCAATCAAATCCATCCATACCACTGTACATAATGGTACAATACATATTTGGTCTTGTCAAGACCTTTTTTGCGGTTATAATTTTGTCATGTGGCGGGAAGCCGAAAAATTTCTTTCTAAAGATAAATATATAGGACCTCTTATTAAAAAGTGGGGACATTGCACAATAAAACCCAGAGTTCATAAAGACTATTTTCAGGGTTTGTGTGGGGAGATTATCGGTCAGCAGCTTTCAGGCAGAGTTGCCGATGTTATTGAAGGCCGTCTAAAAGCCAAAATAAAGGGAAGACTCACTTCAAATAATATTTTATCTTTGCCGGATGGCCAGTTAAGAAGTTGTGGAATGGCATGGAGCAAAGTAAGGGCCATTAAGGATTTGTCTCAAAGAGTTAAAAACAGAAAACTTCATATTAGAAAACTGGGGAAATTAACCGACGAGGAAGTAAAGAAAGAACTTGTGGCGGTAAAAGGCATAGGACCGTGGACGGCAGAGATGTTTTTGATGTTTAGTCTTGCTCGACCAGATATCTTTCCAAAAGATGATCTTGGTATAAACAAAGCAATGAAAAAGTTAAAGCTGAAAAATTCCAATAGATGGAAACCGTATAGAACCGTAGCAAGCTGGTATCTATGGCGAAGCTTAGAGTTTGGATGAAGCCAGGGTTGGAAGAACAGCAAAAGGATTTATAGGAATTCCGTTTTTCCTTACTTCAATATGAAGATGCGGTCCGGTTGATCGTCCGGTTGCTCCAACATTTCCGATTGTGTCAAAAACCGTGACCTTATCTCCCTTAGAAACATTAATTTTTGAAAGATGGGCATATAAAGAGACAATACCATTGCCATGGGCAACAATTATGGCATTTCCATAACCCACTCTTGATTTTGATATATCCTCGATAACACCATCTTTAATCGGCTTAATTTCAGTGCCTATGGGAGCCGCGATATCGAGTGCGGGGTGAAATATGGAATAGCCTTGGCTTACATAGCCTACCCGTATCGGATATTGGATAATTCTATCTGTGACCGTGGAGACGGTTACATCAGCCTCGGCAATAACAGTTGTTTCAGGCTGAATTTGATCCTTCTGAACAGGTACGAATGAGCCTAAGACAAGCATTACGGCCAGATTTGTTCCAACCAGACGCTTTACGCTTTTAGCTTCAAACAAGCGTCTGAAAAACTGTGAAATTTTGCTTCTGTTTCTCATATTGGGCAAGACAAACAAAACACTAAAAATCCCACCATATTGGTGGGAGAAAGGCTATCTTACACTAACAAAACCCAGAAAGTCAAGTTTTGGGGACTTGAGGCCGGAGAGGGAATCGGACCCTCGCATAACGGTTTTGCAGACCGCATCGTTTCCACTTCGACATCCGGCCGGTTCAAGCGTATTTTACCATAGTTTGTGTTAAAATTTCTTCACTATGAATAAAGCTTTGAAGATTTTTTTAATTATTCTTTCTGTTTTATTGGTTTCTTTTGTTATATTTTTTCTTTCAGGGAAAATTAAACCAAAGCAGGCGGGGATCTTAATTGAAACCTCTCCCATATCAACGGTGTTTATTAATGGTATAAGGGTTGGTAAAACTCCATATTCGGGAACTTATGATCCCGGGGAGATTGATTTAAAACTGGTACCTGATGCTTTAGATAAACCTTTGGCCTTATTTGAAACAAGGATTCTTTTAAGCTCAAAAATTCAGACTGTTGTCAAAAGGGAGTTTGGAGAAACTCTCGATTCATCGGCGGGAGAAATTATTTCTTTTGAAAAAACAGGGGAGTCAAAACCTTCCATTGCGGTTGTGACCGATCCGGATTCTGCTCAAATTTCAATTGACGGCAAAGCTTACGGTTTTGCTCCATATAAAACATCACAAATCTCGGCCTCGGCACATCAGGTGGCAGTTAGTTTAAATGGATACTTGGAAAGGATGGTAAACGTAAAAGCGATCTCCGATTATAAATTAACTTTAATAGTTAAACTTGCCAAAGACGTAAACAAATTAGAACCAACTCCTACTCCAGCTGCAACAGCCATACCTGAAGTAAAAGTAGAAATCCTTCCAACACCCAACGGTTTTTTAAGAGTGCGGAAAGAACCAAATATCACATCCGAAGAAGTCGGTCGAGTAAAGCAGGGAGAGAGGTTTGTCTTACTTGAAGAAAATGAAACTTCAGATTGGTTTAGGATCGAGACTGGTTGGATTTCAAGTCAATATGCCAAGAAGCTAAATTAGACAGATACTCCTCCGTAGAAGATCCAAACAATCAGAGTTGTCCAGATGACAACTGCAGTAATGAGCGCTTTATCCGTCAGAAGCAATTTTTCGGGAGCCTCGGACTTCCCGGCGAAGATAAGATACTCATAACGCATGATTCCAAAAATAACCACAGGAATTGTGATCATTAGAAGCTTATTTATGGTTGTTGTTTTAGATAGTTCCGCCAAAAATAGCCAGAGATCTAAGGATGCTTTAGGGCTTTCAAAGAAGGTGAATAGTGCCCAGGAAACCCAGGCGGCATTTCCAAACATTGTGACATATGAGTTTAGAAGTTCTTTGTTGTAGTGAGTTAAACTCTTTCTGGTTACCTCCGAGGTTTCTTTTAAAAGATTAAATTCTGATCTTCGTTTGCCTGAAGCTAAGAAAAGAGCAACCGAAACTACACAAAGAAGAAACCAAACAGAAAGGTGGGCATTAATTACAAGTGCTCCCGAATAAACTCGTAAGACAAAACCGGCTGCAATAATGAGAATATCCAAAATCGGTATATTTTTCAGCCCAAGGCTGTAAAGAACCTGAAGTATAAGATAGCCCCAGATAATATATGAAAAAAGAGAAGGTAAACTTGATGCAAAAAGGAGAGCCAGTAAAAAGAGAATAACCGCTTCGATTATAGCAAGATGTACAGGCAAATTGCCCGAGGCAATCGGTCTTTCCTTTTTCGTCGGATGAAGCCTATCTAATTTTGCGTCAAAGATGTCGTTTATGATGTATGTTGCTGAAGTTACAAAACAAAAAGAAATGAAAGCAAGCAAAATTTCATCAAAAAGTTGTGCATGAAATAAATTGCCGGTAAAAACTAGCGCTGCAAATATTGATAAATTTTTGATCCAATGGAGAGGCCTAAGAATTAAAAAGGAAGCCTTCATTGTTTTTGCCGATAAGTTAGCCATAAAATAACTCCCCCTAAAACGACAGTGATTCCTACCATTGTATATAACTTGGAAGTTGTATTCAAATTTAGAGCAATAAATCCCAAGAAGGCTGTTATGGCCCAGTAAAATATTGCAATCCTTCTTTTCCCCCAACCTATATCCAAAAGTCTATGATGCAGGTGTCCGCGGTCTCCCCAGACAGGGGATTTTCCGGAAAGAACCCTTCTTGCTATTACATAACCGGTATCTATTAGCGGAACCCCCAATACAACCATTAAAATTCCAACCTTAGCTGTTGAAAGTATTGTTAAGATTGCAAGGACGTATCCCGCCAGTGTACTTCCGCCATACCCGGGCATTATTTTTTGAGGGTAAAAATTCCAGGGAAGAAAACCCAAATAGCTTCCTGCTAAAATTGCCGCAAGGGTTATTACCGGCCATTGAGTAATATCTGCCGAAAACTTCAAAGACATGGCAGCTATTGTTATGGCCGAAATGACAACAACACCAGGAAGCTGTCCATCTATTCCTTTAGCCCCCATATTAAGCATATTCATGATGAAAACTATCCAGAAAAGCCCGAACAAATCGGAAAGAATCCAAATACTTCTTTCTTTTCCTAATAAATTGAAAACTATTTGAGGGGAGGATAGATCGATAATTCCTCCTGCCGGATTTGAAATAAAGGAAATTCCGATTCCTGCCGCAATGGGAGCCAGGGCCGCAAGAAGTCCCAAAAAAAGTCTTAGATAGGGATTTAGATTATATTTATCATCCAGAATTCCAATTAAGGTAATTAGGGTAGCCCCGATTAATATTCCGATTAGATGTTTATCTAATGGTAAAAATATCAGTGAAGGAAGAAGTATGGCCAAGTATGTAGCCAGTCCTCCCATCCGTGGAACAGGATATTTATGGATTACTTTAATATGCTTGTTAACTTTCGGGTCGTCTATAACCTTAAATTTTTTAGCAAGTTTGATAACTAACGGAGTTATAAAAAATGCAATAAAGGCAGCTATTATTCCGGGAATTAAGGCTAGTTTTAATATTGATTGCATTATATTTGACCTACTAGAAAAATTATTTTAACTACCGTAATAGATGCAAAAACCGCAATTAGAAAACCCGCAATTACCAAAGTCTTTTTAATAAATTCATTTTTGATGATATTTATTAAAAACAAATTTAATAAGACAAAAATAAGAGATGAGACAGATGGAATCAAAATCCCAATGGGGGGTAAAAGCTGAACTTCTCCCTGAGGAAGACCATAAAGAATAGGGATTTGAGGAGGAAGCCTTTTTTGAATCAAAAGACTAAAAAGAATTATTAGAAAGTTTATGATCAACGAGGCGTTAAAGTATCCCTTAAGAGGTAATTTTTTTAATTTGTTAAACTCCATATTTCCGCATCGTCAATTTTGTTTACAAGAAGATAATTTTGACGCAAAAGACCTGTAATTTCAAGAAAAGGTTTAGCTTCTGAAGTAATTACAATAAATCTTGGTTTACTCACCGAGAGCATTTTTACAACCTCGTTTTTACTGGAATAATCAAATACATGGTAATCGGCAACAAACTTGATGGGAGAAATTCTTCGTGAAAGTGCATAAATGATCGGAGAATCGGGACCCCAAACAAAGACCCTGTCTTTTTTGTAGCTTGAGCTTAGCAGAAAATCTGCTATTTGATAGTTTCTCGGGGTGTATTTATTAAAACCCGAAAGATATTTTTCTTTGTTAGTAACTCCAACGACATATTTCATAAATCTTAAATAATATGAAGATGTTGGGTAATACCAGAACTTGTAGTAGACAGGAACAAAAAGGGCAAAAAATAACGGTATAACAACAAGAGATTGTTCAACTGTTTGTCGGGTAAATAGTATACCCAAAAGAATGGCAATAGGTCCCACTGACTGTAAAAGATAATGTGGGTAAGGTCTTTCGGAAAGCGTAACGGCAAACAAAGAAAGCATTAACCAGACAGATGCTAAGACGAATGGTTTGGAAAGTCTTCTGCGAAAGAAAAAAGTTATTATTATTCCCAACGATGCAACTAAGAATCGAATTAATAGTGGAGCATTTTTTGCAAGAAAGCTTTTTTGAACGTCTCCGGGTCTCCAGGAAGAAACATAACCAACATTTTGCATAAAGGCTGCTTTTACATAATCTCCCAGGTGGCCACCGACTCCGTACCATATAAAACTTAAAACAACAGGAATTAGGAAACCAACTGTTATATAAAAGCTATTTTTAATTATTTTGATTAAGTTATCTTTCTTTAGCCCTGTTGTTATGATCCAGAAAAGAATGATTATGGGTAAATCAAAAATCGCTGGAACTTTGGTTAAGAAGGATACCCCGAATAAAAACCCGGAAAATAGCAGGTTTTTGATGTTTAGTTTTTTGGAAAGAAGAATGTAAATTGCTCCCAGGGAAAAGGCCATCATGAAATTTTCCGCATTTGCCGTATTTCCTTCCAAAAGAGGAAGGGTGGTCAATAGCGCAAAAAGCAAAGTAGCAACCTTTTGTGTTTTAAGTTTACCCTCAAAGATTTTACCTGCTATTTTTGCAAATAAGACAATTGAAATTAAAGAAGCTATGGCAAGAAATACCTTGAACCAGACCAAGCTTCCCGCAAGGGCTGCAATTAAATAAAGAACCGGAGGTTTATTGTCATGAAGGCCCGAATATAAAGCCACACCTTGTCTTAAGCCTTGGCCTAAAGTTAGATAAATCATTTCATCGCCATAGTAGAAGGGTTCAAAAAAAGAAGGGATTCGAAGTAAAAGACAAACAAACAAAAGAATTGCGAGCCAGTTTGGGATATTAAGCTTTTCAAGCAAATCGTGGATTTTCTTTAACATCGGTTTATAATACAATTCTAACATATGGAGACTTGTTTGGTGACGGGAGGAGCGGGATTCATTGGATCTCACTTGTGCGACAAACTCACTGAGAACGGCTATAAAGTTATTTGTCTTGACAATCTTCTTACGGGGTCTAAAAAAAATATCGAGCATTTATTAAAAAATCCAAACTTTGAATTTCTTGAGGCCGATGTTTGTGATCCAATTAACCAATTAACCAGTCAACCAATTGATTTTTTGTTTCACTTAGCTTCCCCTGCTTCCCCTGCTGATTTTGAAAAGATTCCGGAGGAGGTGCTTTTAGCTAACTCATTGGGAGGATTAAATGTTCTTAAGATTGCTGAAAAGGCAAAAGCCAAACTTTTAATGGCCTCAACATCCGAAGTATATGGAGATCCCAAAGAACATCCCCAAAAAGAAACATATTGGGGAAATGTAAATTCATTTGGACCAAGAAGCTGCTATGACGAAAGCAAGCGTTTTGCGGAAGCAGCAACATATGTTTATCTCCATAAGTATGGAATTGATGTAAGGCTGGTACGAATTTTTAACACCTATGGTCCCAGAATGAGAAAAGATGACGGTAGGGTAATATCAAATTTCATCAATCAGGCTCTGGAACAAAAACCATTAACCATATACGGGAAAGGGGGGCAGACAAGATCCTTCTGTTTTGTTTCGGATCTGGTAGAAGGAATTTTTAAAGCAATGTTTACGGATGGAACCAAGGGGGAAATAATAAACCTGGGAAATCCTGAAGAATACAAAATAATTGATTTAGCAGACAAAGTAAAAAAACTTACAAATTCAAACTCAGAAATAGTTTTTGGCAATCTTCCTCCCGATGATCCTACTCAAAGGCAGCCGGACATTACAAAGGCAAAAAGACTTCTTTCTTGGGAACCAAAAGTGACCGTAAATGAGGGACTCTTAAAAACAATTGAGTATTACAAAAGTTTATCTGTTTAAAAAAGTTTTATTTTTTGACCATCCAGACAAAATTTAGATTTCCGAATTTTCTTTCCTCTTTAGGGGTAAATATTTTAAATCTCTCCTTTAGCTCTATACCATTCTTATAAGTAATTATTCCAATTCTTTTTGTGTTTGGGGGGATTTGACTAATGAGGTCAGATTTTTCCATTAATGCAGTACCAAC
>JAPLZT010000125.1 GCA_026394855.1 Candidatus Woesebacteria bacterium | reverse complement strand
CTATGGATTGTAGGAACTCACATGAATACTGAAATAAAAAATCTGGCATCAGGAGATATTGAAGTTACTGAAGGACTTAAGGATATCAGAGACGCTTATAAAAATGCATCGGTTCTAGTTGCTCCTATTAAAGGACCCGGGGGTACAAGACTTAAGATACTTGAGGCAATGGCTTCGGCTCTTCCTGTTGTTACCACATCTGTTGGGGCCGAAGGCCTAGGAGTTAGTGATAATAACGAGGCTTTGATAAGGGACAGTTTGGATAGTTTGGCAGATGCCGCAATAAGTATTCTTAAGGATAGTAATTTGGCGTATAGGTTGGGCAAAAGTGGAAAAGATTTTGTAGAGAAAAACTACACATGGGATGAAAGCGCGGATAAACTGGATAAAATTTACAAGGAGGTATATGGCGGGTAATATAGAACTTTCAATAATTATTCTAAACTACAACACCAAAGAGCTTTTGGCGGATTGCCTTAATTCCATTAAAAAATGTGAGAACGAGGTTCCCTTAGAAGTAATTGTTTCCGATAATGGATCATCCGATGGAAGTTCCCGGTTGGTCAAGCAAAAATTTCCCTGGGTCAAACTTCTGATGGGGGGAAATGTCGGTTTTGCTAAGGGAAATAACCGTGCAAGACCCTACGTCAAAGGGAAAATGGTGTTATTTCTAAATCCGGATACGGTTTTAAATAAAAATGTTCTTAAAGAAACCACAAATTATCTTAAAAACCATGATGATGTCGGAGCTTTAAGTTGTAAACTAATTCTTCCTTCCGGAAAAATAGACAAAGATGCCAGACGCAGATTTCCAACGCCTTGGATTTCATTTATGAGACTATTTTTGAGAAACGGTAGGAAATATTGGTATCAAGATGTTGATCCTAACAAAATTCAGGAAGTTGATGCCATTCAGGGAGCTTTCTTTTTAACATGGAAGGATATCTTAGATAAAGTTGGCTGGTTTAACGAGGATTATTTTTTTAAGGGAGAGGATTTAGATCTTTGCTGGAAAATAAAAAAGGCAGGCTGGAGAATTATTTACTATCCGAATGTCTTTATCCATCATCTTAAAGGTGCTTCAACTAAAGAGAGTAAATCATTAAAACCTACGTTTGCCTCAGTTGATGCAATGGAGATGTTTTACCGTAAAAATCTCTGGAAGAACTATCCTATTTTATTTAATTGGTTTGTGATTTTGGGGATTAGAATTTTTAAGTTATTAAGATGGTTTAAGCATAAGTTTTTATTATGAGAATAGTAATTGATGGTAGATTTTATGGTTTGGAAAATGCGGGTTTAGGGCGTTATACCATAAATTTAATTAGCGAACTTCAAAAACTAGATACTACAAACGAATATTACGTATTACTTAGAAAGAAGCACTTCAATCAATTGAATTTAAATAGTAATTGGGAAAAAATATTAGTTGATATAAATCACTACAGTTTACAAGAACAGTTAAAGCTCTCAAAAATAATAAGTAAACTAAAACCCGATCTTGTTCACTTTCTTCACTTTAACGTACCGATATTTTTTAAGGGAAAATTTGTTGTTACTATCCATGATCTTTTAATGCATAAACAAAAAGGACTGGAGGCAACTACACTAACTCCATCGAAGTACCTTCTAAAAAGACTAGGTTATAAGTTTGTTTTTGGAAATGCGGTCAAGAAAGCAGTTAAAGTTATTGTCCCAAGTCAGGCGGTTAAAGATGAAGTTTGTTATTACTATAAATTGAATACAGAAAAAGTAGTTGTTGCATATGAAGGAATCTAATTTATATTTTATTTATGTAGGCAACGCCTACCCTCACAAAAATCGAAAAAGGTTGATTGTGGCTATGGTAAGTCTTAATAAAAAAGTAATAGAAAATATTCAGCTTTATATCGTTTCCTCAAGAAATGTTTTTACCAAAAGGCTTGAGAAATTAATAAAAGAATTAAAGGCAGAAGAATATATAAAGCTATTGGGGTTTGTTCCGGACGAGAAGTTGAAAATCCTATATAAGAAATCATTGGCTTTTGTTTTTCCTTCAATTTCGGAAGGATTTGGTCTTCCCGGACTTGAAGCAATGAATGCTCAAACTCTGGTTGCCTGTTCCGATATTCCTGTATTTAAAGAAATATACAAAGACGTTCCAATTTACTTTAATCCGTTTGATGTTAATTCGATCTCGGATTCAATGAAGTTTATTTTAAATATGGATCCTGAAGCCAGAGAAAAAAGAATCGAAAAAGGCTTAGATCTTGCAAAGACTTATTCATGGTCTAAGATGGCCAAAGAAACATTGAAAGTATATGAGTCCGTTTATTAATTATGGTGATTTTTATTGACGAATCTGGGGTACATAAAATAGTTGATCATTCTTCTTTTGCTGTAGTTTATGTGGAGGTTAAAAATGTCATGGAGTTTCGAAAGAGATTGGTTGAGATTAATAAATCTTTAAATATAGATTCATTTCACTGGTCTGAGCAAAGATGGAGTTATCGAAGTAGATATTTGAAGCGTGTTATTAATTTAGACTTCAATTTTAAAGTAGCAATTTTTGATAACCCTGTGAATATAGATATGGCCTTTGACAGAATTTTTGAACATTTGATTCGGGAAACCAATATCAGATCGATAATCATAGATGGCAAGAAGCCAAAATGGTATGAGAGAAAACTGAAGAAGGAACTTAGAAATTTAGGAGTAAGAACCAAGAAATTAAAAACAGTTAGGAAAGAGATTTCAGAGCCAGGGCTTCAATTAGCTGATGCGTTAGCGGGATTTTCTCTTTACTGTTTTGAGAATTCTTCAGATGTTGCAAATAAGAGACTATTTGAGAAATTTAGAAGATCTGGAAAGTTGTTTGTACAAATGGTGTTTTAATAAATTAAAAACCCCGCCGTAAGCGGGGTCAGTCTTCCAAGTAGCCTTGCGGCTCGGCCCACCGGGCCTTTGTCCTTGGGGACTAGTTATGGGTGTATTATAGCAGAAGTTGTCAAATGAAGATAGCATTAGTATATGATCGGGTAAATAAGTGGGGAGGGGCGGAGAGAGTGCTTTTAACCTTGCATGAAATGTTTCCTGACGCACCGCTTTATACATCCGTTTATGATGAAGCAAGCACTTCCTGGGCCAAAGTATTTCCTAAAATTTACACATCTTTTCTTCAACGTATTCCTTTTGCAAAATCAAATCATGAATTATTTGGCTGGTTGATGCCCCTGGCTTTTGAGACATTCAATTTCGATATGTATGATTTGGTTATATCAATAACAAGCGAGGCTGCTAAGGGGATTATTACCAAGCCGAAAACTAAACACATTTGCTACTGCCTAACTCCTACCCGCTATCTTTGGAGCCATTATGATTTATATTTTAAAAACAAGCTCTTTAGATTTATTTCCAAGCCGTTTATTAATTATCTTCGAAACTGGGATAAGGTAGCTGCGCAAAGACCTGATCAGATAATTGCAATATCAACAGAGGTTAAAAATAGAATCAAAAAATATTACAACAGAGATGCAGAAGTAATATTCCCGCCGGTTAGTTTGCATCACAAAAAATATCTCTCTAAAAATCATGCTTATTACCTGATTGTTTCGCGATTGGTTCCCTACAAAAGAGTTGA
>JAPLZT010000045.1 GCA_026394855.1 Candidatus Woesebacteria bacterium | reverse complement strand
TCAGAAAGTTCTCTATTTTCCACAAGCATTGCACCTTGCTTTGCAGCTTCAATGACTTCTTCAGGACTCATTTGACCCACAATCCTTTTAATGTCACTTCTAAGTGAAGTCCCAGAATAAGAAAGCCATCTTTTACCCTCTTCAGTTTCTCCAACTCGGGCTGACTCAAACGAATCCCCCTCGCCAACATTTATTATCACATCAGTCCTGTCTTCAATCTCAGCAACCTCAAACAATGTTCCAAAACCTATTTTAATCTCTCGTTCAGACATAGGCATATTGTACATCAATTTTCACAATTTCGTACCTAAAGAAGTTCTCTATACAGTTTATTAATTTACCCTAACCATCCCCAAGCTTCTGGGGAAAATTTCTTTTTTAGAAGTTATTAAAAACATAAGTTTTCTGTCGTACACCAGCCCATTTTCGTCCCACCATCTTTTCTCAAAATCTGAAACCTTAAACTTTCTATCTAGTCCCGCAAATCTCTTGTAAGGGTCTGCTAATTTTAGATAGCCTTTGGCCTTGTTTACCTCGGTAATTACGCAGTAGTGGCCATTATCTCCTTCCTCATCTTCATAAAAAACTCCCTGCCATTCAACCCCTACGGGAAACTTATATTTATTGATAATCTTGTCCAAATCCCCGATTGTTGCATTTTCTTTCTTCCAAAAAGTAAATTCCCCCTTACCAACAATTCTAACTGCCCTTGCCAAATCCTTAATAACCAGCCCGGTATCTTTAATCTTGTTTTCTGCCCTTAGGCTTCTGACAATTCTGGCCTGGGATGTTCTTACCCCAAGGAATGAAAAAAGCGAAACCAAAGAAGCAGGCCCACAATGATCCGAGGTTATCTGCCCGACCCTTTTTAGGCTTGGAAAGGCTACCCCTCTAATTCTTGTCTCTAAGCGTAAAACAAGCCTGTCAAGCTTCCTTAAGAAGGATATGTAGTTAATTTCCATGACGTCTTCGTCATATCAGCATTTATGCTGTTATGGTTGGCCAATTGTAAGACCAAAGTTTAGGATTGTCCAGCGTATTTCGAAAGAAGACTAATTAGAGTATCTTGAAAAGAAATTCCGTTTAGGGCCATGACTTCCGTCATGGGAAGACCCATGTCGGGACCAAATGCGGTATTGGGGTTAGAATCTGTAAAAAATGGAGTACCGGAGGCTTCTTCAACCCTAACATCAAATTTTGCATAATCGCGGTGTAAAAGGCCGCGAAATGCGCGAACGGAAAGAACTGAAATTTTACTGTTTAAGGGTTCATCTACCTTTTTATACTTATATGCATTTTCATCATCATATGATTCATGACTGGTAAAATAGTGTTTTCCATCAGTTTTTTTCCTGAAAATCTTTTCTCCCATAAAAACGTGTTTTTTACTACCGTCGTCAAAAACCACAACCGTAATTTCGGGCCCGTCTATAAACTTCTCGACAATAACCGGCATTTTATAAGTTCCAATCAGACTATCAACTTTATGCTCAGCATCTTTAACTGTTTCTTTGACTGCATGATTGTCAATTCCCACACTTCCTCCACCTTCGTTTAATTTAACAATTAAGGGAACTCCAAGGTTTTTATCAATACCGACTCCGGCGCGCCTGATAAACTGGAAATAAGGGGTAGGAATATCATAGGCCATAAGAAGCCTTTTTGTTAAGTTTCTGTTATTGCCGATTACCATTCCCTCCATCTGGGCTCCCGTATAAGGAATGTTTGAAAGCTCAAGTGCCGCGGGAACTGATGTCTGGAGCATGTCTTCCCCTCTTAATGTATCGACCAAGTTTACAATTAAATCCGGTTTATCAACTAAAATATTTGTTAAAAAGTATTGATTTCCGGGAATTGCCTTAACCTCAACCCCAAGTTTTTTGATTTCCTCAACCACTTCCTCCGCCCTATCTTCAACTTCAATCTCAGCATCGTATGATGCCTTGGTTGGAAAATCCTCTCTTTCAATATAAGAGTAAGCAACAACAACAAGTTTTAGGTTTTTAAGAGATTCTTTTGTTCCTTTAAATTTTGTCATCTAAATTATTTTAATGATAGCATACCTAATCTTTCCATGTTTGAATTTCACCTTGGGGAAGCCTTAGCTTTTTGGGGGTTATAAAAAGAAGTACAAAAGATACCGCAACTACAAGTGCCCCCAATATTCCAAACGTACCCATCTCGCCAATCTTGGAACAAATAAGTCCTGCGATAGGAGGCCAGACAATATATGAAATATTAATAGTTGAGCTGGTTAAACCTATTAAATGGTTCTTTTCTTTACCCATGCGTGAAACAATATCCGAATAAACTCCATCCAATAAGGGGTAGGCAACAGAAATTGACAGGGACGCAAAAAATACCATGCCAAGCTGCAGTCCAACGGTTTTTGCAAAAGCAAGTCCAATTAAAAATACGCCGGCTAAAATAAGCAGTTTTTCGGTTAAAATTTTCTTGCCTTTATGTATCCCCCATTTAGCCAATAAAAATCCTACAAAAAGTGCCGGAACCTGATACATGGGAAGAAAAAACATTCCCCAAGATCCTCCCTGGGTTGAAAGTTTTTCCGTCCATATAGCTCCAATTGTCCAAAAAGTTGAATCTATAAAACCCATTAAGAGACTTAAAACAATTGCCGGCCAAACACACTTATAAAGTGTAAACCAATGAGTTAACTCCTTTAAGGGATTAACTTCTTTAAAACTAATTTGAGCCGGAGCATCATGGGCTTTTTTGGAAAAAATGACCAAAAGAAAAGCAATAAATAAAAATACTCCGATTACACCTTCAACAAAAAGATTGCTTTTAACATATAGAATTTCTACCGCAATCAAAGGACCCAGAAAGTAGGCTAGATTCGTAAATGTACCCATTATGCCCCATGAACCTGTGCGCATATTGGCAGGAACAACACTTCCTACAAACTGGAATCGGGCAAAGGTAATTAGTTCATAGTAAATTCCCCAGAAAAACATAGTTGCCAGAAATATGGCAACAAAAGGTTTGGCGGAAGCCCCAACCAAAAAAAGCGATGTTGTCAGAATTACTAAAGTTCCCCAGAAAATTAATATTCTTGATTTGGTTTTTTTGAAGATATGAGGAAAAAATAAATCGGCTATAAACCCCACCACAGATTGGAAACCGATGATAAAACCCATGGCGGCGGGACTGGCAAAATTTCTTTCAATTTCGTTGGGGGCCCAATAGCTGATAATTGCATCGGCAATTTGAAGGAAAAATAAGGTAGATGAAAAAAGGATTACTTTGTACCAAACGGGATTACTCTTAAAAAAATTGGTGATATGCTTCATTAATATTATTTTGCCATATTTTCTGGATTTGACAAAGAAGAAGTAGACTTAACTTCACTCCAATTCAAGAAGCGAAAGTACCTTTTTGTTGAAGAAGCTTCTCCATAATCCACATCCTCGAAAGAGTTGATATGTTTACACCGTAGGTGGTGGAAAGAGTTTCCAAACTTTTTTTAACTCTAGGTTCAACTCTGATCGTTATAGTGTCTTCCTTTTTTTGCCTTGGAGCAAACTTCACATCAGTTAGCTTCATATCAGTTAAAAAGTCTGTAGCGTCATGTGTATCCCAAAAGTTTGCTTCTTCTTCTAAGTTTTTAAAATTAGGAATTTTGTTTTTAATCATTTAAAAAATACCTCCTTTCTTTTTTGCTCATATCTCGAGCCGTAATTACTAAATAGTTGCTATCTTCTTTTTCTATTAAAACTATCGTTAATTTCCTTCCCTTTTTGGTCTTCCCAAAAATCATTAGTCTATTTCCATAAGTTGGTTGATTTTCATATTCTCCTTGGCAAATCTCTTCTACCTCGCTTTCTTTAACACTATGTCTCTTAATGTGTTCCCTATTAACCTTATTCCAAATCAACCCCTTAATCGTAACCACAATTTAACGTACTACGATGTCATACATTTGTCAAGACCTCTCGAGTTTCTTGACAAATACATACTCCGAGAGCTAATATCTGGCTAATGGAAGAAAACGACACGGAGACATTCGTACCAAAGAAAGAAGGATCCGAACCCGGTCTTAACTGGACTTCACTTTTCCTTCTTTTAATTCTTCTTGCCTTAGTTGCCTTTGGAGCTTTCTACTTTGGTAAGGGCAAAAAAGAAGTTCCAATATCCTCTCCAACTCCACAAGTAGAAATAACATCAACACCCGAGGCAACTGCGCCAGCGACAATTCCTCCTTCAGCTTCGCCTTCCGCACTCCCCGCTATTTAGCATTTCCGCCCCCAATTTCTTAGCCTGCGCCTTAAAAAACTTTTTTAGCGTTGTGAGAGACAATTTCCTGAACATTTTCGGCATTGTCTGAAATCCCTCTACTTTCATAAAGTCTACAGCCGTCAAAAACGGGTCCATTTCCATGTTAAATTTTGCAAGTACTCCGTCTTTTAACTGCCAAAAATTAAACTCCTTCATAAGATAATAAAGATCAACAAAGTCCTTGACTTCGGTTCTTTGGTTCACGGTCAAAAGTTTATTCGCCGCGATATCATAAAGACTGTCAACTCTTAAGCCCTCAAAATTTTTTGGTGCTTCTATCTGCCGATAGGGATATCTGGAAAAATCAATTTTTAAACTATCGCCGTCCTTATAACTTAAGAAAAACACATGGACAGGATCATTAAAGGCCGGTTTTGCCGTAAAATCATATTTTATAGACCAAGAATTAACCGTTTCAAGCAAAATCTGGGGATCAAAAGTAACGTTCGAAAAAAAATCCAGATCAGCGCTTTCCCTGTGCTTAAGATAAAACTCGCTTAAGGCCGTACCGCCTGTAAAATAAAACAAAGACGACAACCGATCGTCTTTTTTAAACTCCCCCAAAATTGCCTTTTGTTTTTCCGTTAAGATCGAACCTTTCCCCATATGAGCAGTTCCATTAAGCGCTTATTATTTGGAAATAAATTAAGTTTGTCCCAATATTTTTTGACATCGGATAGATTAATCTTTTTTTCACCCGGCCCGTAATTTAACATTCTCTCCAAGATAAACATTCTCCCCTGTTCGGTTTTCTTAAGCTCCTTTTCGTCGTAGTCCCAAAGATATGTCATTTTAGTCTTGCAAGATGTGCATCAACCATGAGGGCGACAAGCTGCCTAAATGTCGTTTTTGGGGTCCAGCCCAAAATCTTCTTTGCTTTAGAGGCATCCCCAACCAAAGGACCTGTTTCTGTTGGTCTTACAAACCTTTTATCAACTACAACATGATCTTTCCAATTAAGTCCGATGTAATCAAACGCTTCCTTACAAAGTTCTTCTATGGTATGGGTTTCCCCTGTTGCAATGACAAAATCATCAGGCTTTTCAAGCTGCATCATTAAGTACATTGCTTCAACATAATCCCCGGCAAACCCCCAATCACGTTTAGCCTGTAAGTTTCCAAGGGCAACTTTCCCTCCCTTCACAATCGGTTCTCCTTCTTCATTTAAGTGTTCGGAATTTTTAACTCCAAGTTTTGCACATGCTGCGGCATAGGTTACTTTTTGAGTTACAAACCCCAAATGCCGCCTGGGAGATTCATGATTAAAAAGTATTCCACAACAGGCAAACATATCATAACTTGCCCTATAAATTCTTGTAATTGAATGTGCATACAGTTTGGCTGCAGCATAGGGGTTGGCAGGATTAAAAGGAGTGTCTTCGTTTTGAGGAATTTCCCTTACCCAACCGTACATTTCGGAAGAAGAAGCCTGATAGAATTTGGTTTTGGGATTTACATCATAAGTTGCATCGAGAACCCTATGGGCTCCAATTCCGGTAATTTCTGCCGTATGAATAGGCTGTCTAAAGGATTCTGAAGGATGCGATTGAGAAGCTAAATTATAAACTTCATTGGGTTTAACTTTTTGAATTGCTTCCCTTAGACAAACCGGATCCAAAAGATCTGCCTGAATCAAATCCAAATCGTGCTGTATATGGGAAATATTGGCATATGCCAAATTGGAAGTCTGCCTTACAAGTCCGGCCACCTTATAGCCTTTTTTAAGAAGAAATTCTGCCAGGTAACTTCCGTCCTGTCCCGTAACTCCCGTAATTAACGCCGTCTTTTTATTCATATATTATCTTACTCTATGCATTCTGCCTTTTCTATCTGTGGTAAATTTTCCCTCTAAGACGGGAGGTTCATATCCCTTATGCCTAAGTATTGGAGGAACTCTATCTGCTTCTCTGACTGCCGCATTATCATAAGAAATGATCGTTGATTCTGGAAGGAGTTCACGACTTAATAATTTGGCCCACCAAGGATTTTTTCCCTGGACTTGAGTCGTGTGTGCATACTTATCAACTGATTCTGACATTACTAGTAATTTTACAGGAAAAAAGCAGGAAACACAAAAACCTGCTAAAATACTTATATCGGGAAAGGGGGCGAATCTAAATTATTTATGTTTTTAGTTACAAAACAAAAAGGAGAAAGTGATGACCGTCTGATTAACCGCTTTAAAAAAGGGATTCTTAATGATGGGCTTTTATTGGAGTTAAGAGACAGGGAAAGATACAAGAAACCATCCGAAAGAAAAAAGGAAAATAAGTATAGGATTAAGCACCAAATAGAACTTGAGAAAAAACGGAACTATTAAGTGTTATTGGGTAAATATTATACTCCCAGACTTGGCTTATTTATGATGTTTTCACGAACCATTCATAACCCGAATGGTCTTGTTTTTAATTTATTTCATTGCTACAATAACGGCTTGTGAAGAAAATTTTAGGTTATTTCTCTGAGGTTAAACTGGAACGAACCAAAGTTACCTGGCCCAAAAGGCAGGATGTGGTTAAGTTGACTTTGATAGTTTTGGCAATTTCGGCAATTGTCGGAATTTTCTCGGGAGGCTTAGATTTTATCTTCACTAAAATGTTGTCTATCTTTGTTGTAAAATAACTAAAGTTATGGATGAAAATCAAGTTCAGTCGGTAGATGAAAGAGGAACCGGAAAGAAAAAAATTCCGGGGCATATTGTAAT
>JAPLZT010000105.1 GCA_026394855.1 Candidatus Woesebacteria bacterium | reverse complement strand
ATCATGAGCTTGTCGAATGATGAAATTTTTAAAGAAGGAGTAAAGTATAAAGATTAAAAGTATAAAAAACCCGGAGTTGTCTAGCTATTTAACTCCTTCCGAAATTAGCTAGTTTCTTCAATTTTTGCTACAGTGGTAGGTATATGATTACTTACACTGCCCTGGTTTCCCGTCCCAGTCACTTTCATCGTTTAACAAGTCACACACCCGAGGAATTTGACTATACCCCTCTTCCTCTAAATTACAGCTACAAAATTTGACATTGTGAAAAAAATGTTGTCTCATAGTAGGTAATGCCCAAAGGATTTTTAACTGAAGAACAATTTCAAGTATTAAGGTTGGCTCATAAGGCTCAAAGAGAAAAAAGACTGGCTGACAGGATTAAAGCAGTGCTCATGCTCCACCTGGGATTTACTTACTCTCAAATAACCCAAGCTCTTTTAATTGATGACGTTACCGTTAGGCGATATTGCAAAAAGTATTGCCATAAAGGCATTGATGGCTTGCTGGAAATGCACTATACGGGCGGGTCAACCAGACTAACTCTCGTTCAAGAGCAAAAACTAAAGTTGTTTTTAACTACCAATACCAAAAGAACAGCTAAAGAAATTGTTGACCACATTGTCAAAGCCTACCAAGTTAAGTTTTCCACCATTGGAATAACTAAACTGCTCCATCGATTGGGTTTTTCCTACAAGAAACCAAAGATTGTTCCAGGCAAAGCAAATTGGCAAAAGCAGACAGAATTTCTTGAAAGGTATGGGGAGATCAAATCAACATTAAGGGACAACGATCAAATATACTTTATTGATTCCACCCATCCTAGCCATAACACCAAACCCTCATATGGTTGGATTCTTAAAGGCAAAGCCAATGATAAATTTGTTAAAACTAATTCAGGCAGAGAAAGACTTAATCTAAATGGAGCTTTAAATCTAAAAGATAAAACAGCTGTAGTTTTAGAAGAAAAAACCATTAACAAATTGGCAGTAATTAAGCTCTTAAAAAAACTAGATAGACTTCATCCAACTGGCAACATATACTTAATCCTAGATAACGCCAGTTACCACCATGCCAAAATTGTTACCAGCTGGTTTAGTAAACACCAAAGGTTTAAACCTATCTATTTACCACCATACTCTCCCAACTTAAACTTAATTGAAAGATTATGGGGATTCTTCCATAGAACAGTCCTTTGGAACCATTACTTTGAAACTGTCAGAGAATTTAAACAAGCAAGTCTCAAATTCTTTAAAAACCTAGACCTTTATCAAGAAGAATTATCAACACTATTAACCGATAACTTTCAATTAATACCCAACCTAAATTTGCAAACCTGAGTTAGAGGGGTATAGTTCCTAGATAAATTTAAAAGCGCCTATGAAGAAAAACTTAGGGAAAGACAACTCGATCCTAAAAGAAAGAGGGCGGTTGGAGCAGGCAGACCATCTCACCTTTTAACTCTTGAGGATAAACTCCTGTTTATCCTTGTTTATGCGCGCATGTATCCGCTTTTGTTTCTCCATGGCATGCTGTTTAATCTTTCTGAATCCAACGCCTGTTGGTGGGTTCATGAGTATTTACCCGTTTTGGACAAGGCCTTGGAGTACGCCCACAAAAGACCGGTTCACCCAGGTGGTAGTGGCAGGAGACCACGGGGAAGAAACCTTGAAGAACTAATTAGAGATTTCCCGGAACTAATTGAACTGGGCATCCTGGGAGACGGTACTGAAAGACCAGTCAGGAAGCCAAAAGATAAAAAAGCCAGGGAAAGTGAATACTCGGGTAAAAAGAAACGCCACACCAAGAAAAACGTTCTTTTAGCCCGACCTGACAATCAAGAAGTATTGTATCTGTCCGAAACCAGAGACGGTAGTGTTCACGATAAGAGGGTCATTGAAGACGAAGGCTTATCCCCGGGTAAATACAAAAAGCCCATCCTTCTTGGTTTGGATTTAGGCTTTGAAGGATTAAGTATCCCCGGATTTAAGCCAATGCTCCCCAAGAAGAAACCTAAAGGTCAAGAACTCACCGAAGTTCAAAAAAGCCAAAACAAAACCTTTTCCCGAATCAGGGTTAAGGTGGAAAATGCTATTTGTGGGGTAAAACGTTCTCGATGTGTCTTTGACACTTATCGGAACATAAAAGTAGGAACGGATGATCTCCTTATGAGTGTTGCTTGTGGTCTCCATAATGTGAGAGTAGCCTATCGTTACCAAAAAGCCTAAAATCAAAATTAGTTAGGGAAGACTTTGTCAAATTAATTTAATTTCGGAAGGAGTTAATTATAAGAGGATATT
>JAPLZT010000100.1 GCA_026394855.1 Candidatus Woesebacteria bacterium | reverse complement strand
AGCTTTTGAATCGTAATATTTATAGGCTTCCATGTTCGAATCGGCGACAAATAAAGTTACTGCCGTATTTCCTTCCGATTCATTCTTAATAAAAGATGTAAGCCCCCTCCAACCTTCTCTTTGAAACCTGGGAGTAAAAAGGTAGATCCCGGAAAACGTAAGGTTCATTCCAACCAAAACAATAATCAAGATATTTGATATTTTTGGTTTTAGTTTCTCCAAGCCAACTGCAACCAGCAAATAAAACGCTGGAAGGCAGAAAAGAAATCTAAAATAGGAAAAGATTGAAAGTCTAAAAGAAATTATCATACCTAAAAAAATAGGGACAACTAGCCACAACCAAATTATGGAGTCAACCCGGCGGGTTGACTTTAAGCGGGTTGACTTTAAAATTAAATATCCAAACAAAAACACCGCAACAAGTACTACGGACGCATAAATATATTTATCATCAAAACTAATCCTCCCTAAAATAAACTTAACAGGAATTAAAGCAAAATTCTTGAAAGAAAATGTACCCAAAAGATTTGACCAGGCCGACTCGTTAATTGAAAAACCTATTGAAAGCTGGCGGTAAAAAACTGGCAACCAAAGAAAAAAACCAACCGCTAGCGGTAAATGGCTAATGGCTAATTTTTTCCAATCTTTTTTAGCTAAAATCCAAAAAACAGGAATAATTAGAAGCGCAGGGTAATCCGTCAGCCCCACAAGCATTAAGATAATTGAAAAGATCAACCACTTCTTTTTCAAAAACAAATAAACCAATAAACTAATTAACAAAGTAACCAAGCTGTACATTCTTGCTTCTTGAGAGTAATAAACATGAAGTCCGGAGGTTGCTAGCAATAATGCTGCGATTATTGCTGTGAACTGTGAACGCCTGCCTGCCGGCAAGGCAGGGTGAACCGTAATCAGTAACGCAATCCTGTAGACCAAATAAACAGTCAATAAACCAAATATTATTGATGGAAACCGTAGAGCAATCTCATTTGTTCCAAAGATATAAGACCAGATTTTCAAGATTAAATAATAAAGAGGTGGATGAAAATCACCCGGAGAAAACTTAGTTATAATGCCTATCAAACTAAAATTTCTGACAACGAGTCCGCTGGTTGCCTCATCCAACCAAAAGGATTGATTTAAAGAAATTACCCTTAATAAAAACGCAAAGACAACTACAGCAAGAATCATTTTATTTACTTACCTTTCCAAAAAGAAAATATTCCAATATTCCTATAAATGCCCCAAAATCGTAGACAATCTTAAATATGATGAATAAGGGTTCTTTTTTAAATAAAGACTTCCAAAAACCTACCCATAGGGAATCAGGAAATGAATAAACCAAAAGGTTATAGACAATTCCGAATATCCCCAACTTATATTTTCTTTTAGCAACCCATTTTGCCTGTTCAAATATTTCAACCAAATTATCAGGGTTTTTGTGGTAAAAAACCGCACCTGTTACACAGTCTGCCTTATAACCCAACTTTTCACTTAAACTCCAATCATCGTTGTAACCGCGAGTAATATCAAATCCCCCGAGTCTCCCAAATTCGCTTTTTAAGATTGCTCTAAAGACTTTTTGTTTATTTGGATATCCCTTTGGATGTCTTTTTTTAGGTTCCCAACCCTCATTTATACTCCAGCACCTTGCCCAAACATTATTCCAGTTAGAAACATATTCAT
>JAPLZT010000132.1 GCA_026394855.1 Candidatus Woesebacteria bacterium | reverse complement strand
TCCAGTTGATTTGACAAGTCTCTTTAAAAATTTTGGGTGCTGTTTTATTGGAAATACCACTTTGTGGTGTGGTGACATAATTGTTTTCCTGAATTGCACTTACCGTTTTTACAATTAATTTGGCACCGAGTTCCATTAATTTATCATGTAAACTTCCGGCATCTTCGTCGGGGTCGATATTCATTTTTTCTGAAAAAATAATATCACCGGTATCAATGGCATGTTGCAGAAAAAATGTGGTGACACCTGTTTCAGTTTCTCCGTTTATGATGGCATGATTTATTGGTGCAGCTCCGCGATAATCAGGCAATAACGAAGCATGCAAATTTAATGTGCCTTTAGGTGGCATATTCCAAACTATTTCGGGTAACATTCTGAATGCAACAACTACTTGTAAATCGGCTTTGTATGATTGTAATTCCGAAATAAATATTGGGTCTTTTAATAACCAATCAATAAATCTTCCTTGTTTTTGTAATGGTTTTTTGTAATTACGCAACTCTTTTTGGAAAAAACTTATTTCTTCACTCATTTTTTGTAAAGAGCCGTAATTGGATAAAATGCTTTTCTTATCATCGAAACCATATAGCTCTCGAAGTATCCTGAAAAACATTGCTCTCGATACTATTTCATTTTCATCTTGCATTTTACATTTAACTTATGATAAGTTAGTATATCATATGGATAAAATATCTGTAAATGTAGCTTTTATACCGGAATCCCCTAGAACATGGCCACCGCTTCTAAACATTAATCAAGTATCCCAAATTCTTAACCTAAGTAAATGGACTCTCCGGAATTGGGATAAAGACCAAAAACTTATTCCTATAAGGGTAGGTTCGAGAAAGGATAGAAGATATAAAAAGGAGGATGTGCTCAAGGTTTTGAACGAAGGATTAAAGTGAAAAGTTTAACTTAAATGAATATGGAAAATGGAAACAAAATAAGAGCGGTAATTTATACACGAGTTTCAACTACAGAACAGGCACAAGGCAAAATTTCAATTCCTGAACAGATAGAATCCTGTAAAAAAGCTATAGTTGATCGAGGCTGGGAGCTTGTAAATCAGCCTTATATTGATTCCGGAATAAGCGGACACTTACTCGAAGAAAGGAAAGGTCTTCAGGATTTATTAAGAGACGCTAGGCTTCACAAATTTGATCTTGTCGTAGTAAAGGACTTTGACCGTTTTGCCCGTAATCGTGCCTTAGCAACTATTGTCCGTGAAGAATTGAAGGAGTTATTTATTCAAACCCACGCTCTAAATACCCCAGTTGAACCAAAAGATCCTAAAACTTATGACCCTACAGATGATGACCTCGGAATTATGGTCGAAGGCTACTCCGATACAATGAGCGAAATTGAAAGAAATAAAATTAGACGCAGGATGATGATGGGCAAGCTGGCTGTAGCCAAAGACGGGAGAATTCCTAATAATGTCCCATATGGCTATAAAATCAAAAGATATTTTGATACAGACGGCAGAGTTAAAAGAAAAATTCTAGTAAATGAGGAGGAGGCTAAAATAGTTCGTTGGATATTCGATCAATATATAAAAGGCAAAGGAACACTTCAAATAGCCTTCAATCTCACTCAAAAAGGTGTAAAACCCCACAGAGCCCCGTATTGGAGAAAACAAGGCATTATCTATATGCTTCAAAATTCTACATATGCAGGCAAGGTAAATTGGGGATGGAGACACGCAGACTACAAGAAAAACAAAATAAGAAGGCAAAGAGGCCATCAAGGCATAAGCGTTAAAGGCAAACATGAAGCTATTATTTCAGAAACAACATTTAATCTTGCACAAAAAGAGAAGAAACTAAGAGGAACTACACAAAATGGCAGAGCAAAAATGAGCAGAGGACTGCTTACGGGCATAGCAAAATGTATACGATGCGGTTCCGGAGTAACCTACGTCACTAGACACCACAAAAGAAGCCGTAAAAACCCTAAATGGCACGATACAACTACTCACGAATATCTCTGCTCGGGCCACAAATATAGTGGAATTTGTCAAAACCGAGTCATGAGTGCAGATAAACTCGAAAGCTTTGTCATGGGACAAATTAAAAACCTTATAAATAACCCTACAGCCAGAGAAAGACTTGTTTTTGATAGAAATGTAAAGCTTGATACTGACCTACATGAGGACTCTGAAAGAGCTTCTAGGTATCTCTCGGAAATCCCCAGAAAATTACAGAAACAACAGGAAGCCTATGAAGCGGGACTCATTACACTTGAGGAGTATGGTATTGCTGTAAAGAGACTACGTGAGGAAGAAAATAAATACCATGTGGTCACGGGTGATTATCAAATTAAGGTTCAGCAACTAAATGAACGTCGGGAGGGACTAGAGAAATTCACTAAATCCTTAGAGGACTTCGATACTTTATGGGATAACTCAATACTTGAAGAAAAGAAACATTTTCTAAGAAGTATCATTAAAGAAGTACGAGCCGGAAACGGTAATGTGGAGATTGATTTTAGGTTTTAATTCTTCTTTTCCTCGTAAGTTATTTGATATTCCTCAGGGTTTTCAGAATACATACTAAAGGCTAATCTTTGCTATACTGTCTGCGGTACCCTATTCATATGGCATTTCTTATATTTTTTTCCAGAACCGCAAGGACAGGGATCGTTTCTGCCTATCTTTTTCTTTGGCTCAACAACGCCGGTCATATCGGAAGTGTCGATATTTTCTCTTGCTTGAGATAACGGAATTTC
>JAPLZT010000055.1 GCA_026394855.1 Candidatus Woesebacteria bacterium | reverse complement strand
ACCGCATCGACTGGAATGTTTAAGGGAGGACTTGCGGATAATTCCCAAGAGGTAACCAAATTACATACCGCAACTCATCTTTTGCACGCTTCCTTAAGAAAGATTTTAGGAGAAGGTGTTTCCCAGAAAGGATCAAATATAACTAGCGAGAGGTTGAGATTTGATTTTTCTTACTCCCAGAAATTAACAGACGAAGAGTTAACTAGAGTTGAAGATCTAATAAATTTACAGATTGAAAAAGATCTTCCTGTGACAAACAGTGTTATGAGTTTGGATGAAGCTATTAAATTTGGTGCTCTGCATTTCTTTGCCGAAAAATATGGCAAGGAAGTTAAGGTATATAAAATTGGGGATTTCAGTATAGAAGTTTGTGGAGGGCCTCATGTCACCCATACTGCTGAAATAGGACATGTTAAGATTATTAAAGAGGAGAAAGTGGGGGCAGGGATTTTAAGAATTTATGTTAAATTGGGGTGAAAAAAAACAAAAAGATTTGTATTGGGCAATTGTATTGGAGCCTGGTTGGATTCAGGCCGGAGTTTGGGAGATAGTTGAAAATAAAGCAGAGGTTATTTCTGTTAGTCCCGTAACTCCCTGGGAAACCGATTCTGAAATTGTCGGGGCGGGAGATGCAGCTCTTTCTTCGGCGATTCAACTTCTCCCGGAAGGACTTTGTGAACCCTCTAAAACGGTTTTTGGTGTTCCTCCATCGTGGGTTGATAAAGGGCAGATCAAAGAAGAATATCTAAATAAGATAAAAAAAATATGTACTGAATTATCGCTTGAACCTTCAGGCTTTGTTGTTTTGTCTGAGGCGATTGCCCATTTAATTAAAGTTGAGGAAGGATCTCCCGTAAACGCCATTGTTGCCCGTTTTGGTAAGGATTTTTTGGAATTATCCGTTTTTAAACTTGGAAATTTGGTTGGGACAACTCAGGTTTCCAGAAGTGTTTCTTTTTTTGATGATGTGACAGAAGGTCTTTTAAGATTTTCTTTACCGGAAGGTCTTCCTTCAAGAATTGTTATTTATGATGGTAAAGAGGGAGATTTAGAAGAAGTAAAAGAGGCTTTAACTGCCGGGAGTTGGGAAAATATAGATAAAGTAAAGTTTTTCCATACACCAAAGATTGAAATACTCTCTCCCGTAAAGAAAGTTGCCGCTGTTGCCTTAGCTGGAGCAGCTGAAATAGCTGGCGTTATGGAATTATCAAAAGATCATCAAAATGTTGTTATACCCCACGAGCCTCTTTCTCCGCAGGAATTGGGATTTGTGGTTGGCGAAGATATTGCTTCAAAACGTCCCGTAGAAGTTGAAAAACAACCTGTTGTCGTACAAAAACCTATATACAAAATAAAAACTTTTGATTTGCTAAAGAAAAAGATTGGTTCCTTTAGAATACCAAAAATTAATGGAAAGAAAAATTTTACTATCGCAGGGTCTGTGATTGGATCTTTCGTGGTTTTGTTTTTACTTTTTTGGATGTTTTACCCAAAAGCTGTAGTTAAAGTTTATGTTTCTCCTAAGAGATTTGAAGAAAAGGTTGAGATAACGGTCTTAAAGGATTCCGGATCTACTGATATAGGGAATAAGATAGTTGCAGGACAAATTGCATCAGTTGAGGTTTCGGGAGAAAAAACTAAATCAACGACGGGGACGAAAAAGGTTGGCGATAAAGCAAGGGGAAGTGTTAATATTCAAAATGGAACAAGTTCTATTCTAAAACTTTCCGAAGGAACTTTGGTCGCTGCAGCAAACAATTTGAAATTTAGTTTAGTCAGTTCAGCTTCCATTTCTGCAGCCATTTCTCCATCAATTCCGGGAACTTATGTTGTTGAAGTTGTTGCATCCGACATAGGTGCGGAATACAACCTTGCTAAAAATGAAGTATTTTCGGTAGGGAGCTATTCCAAATCGGAAGTAGATGGAGTTGCAGTTTCTGATTTTACCGGCGGATCAAGTAGGGATATTTCAGCAGTTTCTTCGGAGGATACAAATAGTCTTTTAAATAGTTTAACTTCTGAGCTTTCGGAAAATGCAAAAAAGGATTTACTGGGTTCAATTTCTTCTGATCAGTTATTAATTGAGGAATCCTTTGTCGCGACAGCTTCATCTAAGGTATTTAGTAATAAAGTTGGTGATGAAGCTTCAAATCTCAAACTTTCCCTGAGTCTTAAATCTAGTGCTGTCTCAGTTTCCAAGAAAGACTTAATCGATTTATCACAAAAGGTTTTAGATGAGGGAGTTCCTTCTGGTTTTTCTCTTGACTCGGGTAATCTTAGTTTCGGATTTACCCGCATAAAAGATTTATCAAGTGCATCTTTATTTAACTTAACCGTTAAAGCTGACTTTTTGCCTAAGGAAGATATGGCATCCTTAACTAAAGGAATTTCCGGTAAGAGTACTTCGAAAGTTGAAGAAAAATTTTCGCGAATCCAAGGATTTGTAAGAGCAGAGATTGACATTAAACCCAAACTTCTTGAATTTTTTAAGTATTTCCCCATACTTTCAAAAAATATTTCGATTGAAATATTGGGCGAAAGATAACCGCATTATGAAAAAGAATATTTTTTTAAAAGTTATTGCAGTAATTTGGGCGATTTCAGGAGTTGTAATTTTAGCAGGGGTTATTTGGCCGATTGTTTCATATCAAACTTTTTCAAAAGGTGGAGGTCAAGATTTATTAAATCCGGTTGTAGATTTAACTAAAGCCAGCAACTGGTTTGTCGGAGGGGAGGAAAGCAGTGCTTTCAGTCAGTCAAAGGTAAGTTATTACAATCTTTCTATTTCAAAACTTAAGATTAAAGATGCAGTTGTGGCAATTGGAGGAGAAGATTTATCCAAAAGCCTTATTCAGTATCCCGGAACTGCCCTTCCCGGCAAAAAAGGAAATTCTGTTATTTTCGGGCATTCCGTTCTTCCCATTTTTTATAATCCGAAGGATTACATTTCTATTTTTTCAACTCTCCCGACTTTGAAAATCGGAGATGACATTTTAATTAACTACGATAATATTTTCTTTAAGTATAGAGTTGAAAGCATGTTTGAAGTTTACCCAACCGACATACAGGTTTTACAACAGGATAATTCAGATTCATTTTTAACACTTGTAACTTGTGTTCCGCCGGGGGATCCAAGAAAAGCCAAAAGATTAATTGTCAGAGCTAGGGTTGTTCCGCTTTAATAAAAAAATAAAATGAAAATTGTTGGTATTGATTACGGAAGAAAAAAGATAGGTTTAGCAATTAATGAAGGGATATTAGCTGAGCCGTGGAAGGTAATAAAAGTTAATGATTTTGAAGAGGCGGTTGGGAAAGTATTACAAATATTAAAAGAATTAAAGGCGGATGGGGCAGTTGTTGGAGTTTCGGAAGGGGAAATGGGAGAAGAGTCAAAAAAGTTTGCAGAAAGAATTAATGCAAAAACTTTTGACGAAACTCTTTCAACACATACGGCTCAAGAACTTTCCAGAGAGGCAAAAGTGGGAAGAAAAAAAAGGAAAGATCTTGAAGATGCATTCGCCGCCTCCGTTATGCTACAATTATATTTAGATACTTATGTTTAAAGATGTAATTGCTCCCATTCAGGCCTGGCTTCTTTCTCAGGGAAGATGTGTTGGTTGCGGCAAGGAACTTAAAGATGGAAGGTCGTCCAAACTTAAAGATGGAACAGGAAAAATAGTATGTTCCTGCGGAAGAATTTTCATTCATGATCCCAAATCCAATAAATTTAGGAGAGCCCTTCTTGAGGAGGTTTAGTTTCTAATGAAGAAATTATTAATATCGCTCTTGTTTTTACTAGCCTCTTTTTTAGCTGTTTTTATTTTTGTCTACAGTCAGGCAAAACCAGTATCCAAAGATACTTCAGCTAAGTATTTTTTAATTCTAAAAGGAACCAGCGCCTCACGGGTTGCAAACAATCTAAAAGAAGCGGGGCTGATCAAAAGCCCCTTTTTATTTAAAGCATATATGAAGTTTTCTGCACTTGCCCAAAAGATTCAGGCGGGGCAATATAAGTTATCTTCCGGTTATTCTTTATTTAAAGTTATTTCGGAAATAAATAAAGGTCCGATTGAAGTTTGGGTAACCATTCCCGAGGGACTAAGAAGGGAACAAATTGCCGAAAAATATATTAATGTTTTACATCCTTTGGATGCAGAAGCCTTCAGAGCCGATTTTTTAAATCTCACAAAAACTAAGGAAGGATACCTTTTTCCGGATACATATCTTTTTCCCTGGGATGCAAGCCCAAGTATGATAGTTGCTAAAATGCTTGCAACCTTTGATCAGAAAGTAGAAGAAATAACTTTGGATCAGTTGATAATGGCTTCTTTGGTTGAAGAAGAAACAAAGACAGATTTGGAAAGGCCAATTGTTGCGGGAATTTTATATAAAAGACTAAAAGCCGGTTGGCTTTTGCAAGTTGACGTTGCACCAGAGACGTATAGAGAGTTGGGACTTCCGCAAACTCCGATTGCAAATCCGGGACTGATATCTATAAAAGCAGTGATTAATCCGGAAGAATCTCCTTACTGGTTTTATATTCATGACTCTAGTGGAAACATCCATTACGCAAAGACTTTAGAAGAGCATAACTTAAATATAAGCAAATACCTTAAGTAAATACCCATTGACAAGACGGTGTTGGCTTATATAATCCTTTCTAGGCGTACTTGATTGTACGCTTTTCTCGCATCGTGGGGTGCGGGTTTTTATTGTATCAGATGGGTTTAAAAAACAATCGCCGAAATTTCGGAAGAACCGAGAAGGGTTTGCCCGAACTGGATTTATCAAAAGTACAAAGAGAGTCGTGGCAGTGGTTTTTAATTGAAGGAATAGCCCAGGAACTTATAGGTATTTCTCCGATAGATGATTTCACCGGTAAAAATTGGCAGCTTGTTTTGGGTGAACATTCTTTAGGAGAGCCCACAATTTCTCCAAGTTTGGCTCAAGAAAAAGGTCTGACATTCTCCTGTCCGCTTAAAATTATTGCTACTTTAATAAACAAAAGGACAGGAAAAGAAATTACACAGGAAGTTTTTTTGGGAGACCTTCCCCAGATGACATTAAGAGGAACATTCATAATAAACGGTATCGAAAGAGCTGTTATTAATCAGATTGTCCGTTCCCCGGGAGTCTATTTTTCTGAAGAATTAGATGTTGCTTCAGGAAGAATGTTGGGAAAAGCTGAAGTGAGGCCTCTCCATGGGTCTTGGCTTGAATTTGAAGTATCCCGCGGAGATGTTATTTCGGCGAGGATTGATAGAAGAAAGAAGGTTTTGGGAACGGTTTTTTTGAGGGCAATGGGACTTTCCTCTGATGAAGAAATTATCTCCGTCTTTGAAGGAGCAGATCGCGACGCTATCCATAAATATATTCAGGCCACATTAGCTAAAGATCCAACCAAATCCAAAGAAGAGGCAGTTTTAGAAATATACCGAAAATTAAGACCCGGAGAACCGGCAGTTTTAGAAAATGCTGAAGCATTATTCCAAAGCATGTTTTTGGAACATAGAAGGTACGATTTGGGCAAGGTTGGAAGATATAAGATTAACAAAAGACTGAATCTTAATCTTCCTAATGAAAAATCAACTTGGGTATTAACCAGACAGGATATTGTTGCAGCGGTGTCTTATTTAATTAATCTCCAAAACGGGCAAGGTCGGGTGGACGATATTGATCATCTTGCAAATAGAAGATTAAGAAGAGTTGGAGAACTTGTTGGGGTAAATGCTTTTAGAGTAGGACTTCTTAGACTTGAAAGATCTATAAAAGAGAAAATGAGTTTGGTTTCTCCTGAGGACAAACCCCTTCCCGCAACCTTAATAAATGCAAGGCCGTTAATTGCTTCGCTCAACGAATTTTTCAGATCAAATCAGCTTTCGACAATTTTAGACGATACGAATCCTTTATCCGAAATCGATAACTTAAGAAGGGTATCGGTCTTGGGGCCGGGTGGAATAAATAGAGAAAGGGCATCTTTTTCTATCCGCGATGTTAATTCTTCTCAATACGGAAGACTTGATCCGGTAAGAAGTCCTGAAGGACCAAATATCGGATTGGTTACTTACTTGGCATTATATGCCAAGGTTAATGAGTTTGGCTTTTTGGAAACTCCTTATAGAAAGGTTGAGAAAATTAAAAAAGGGAAAGAGACTTTGGCTAAGGTTACCGATGAAATAGTTTATCTTACAGCCGATGACGAGGTTGATAAATATATTACCTATTCGGGTATCAATATTAATAGGGATGGCTATATTGAAAACGAAAGACTTCCACTAAGACATAATGGTAATTTTAGTGAAGGTCCTGTAAATTTAGTGGATTTTGTAGATATTACCCCTAGGCAGGTAATTGGAGCTTCGGCATCCCTAATTCCTTTTTTGGCACACGATGAAGGAAATAGATCTTTGATGGGATCAAATATGCAATGTCAATCAGTCCCCTTAATTAATCCGGAGTCTCCCGTGGTTGGGACCGGAATGGAGACGGAAATTGCAAAGGGAATGAGTAGAGTAATTTACGCCAGACATGCGGGTCAAGTTGAATATGCTGATGCAAGGGTGGTTGAAGTGAAACTGGATAAAAAAGTAGATATTGTAACTTTTAAAGCCGATGAAATAGAAATTACAGATGATGGTAAAAAAGAAATCTACCATTTAATGAAATTTAAAAGGACGGCACATTCAACCTGCTATAACCAAAAAGTAGTTGTATCTGCCGGAGAGCGGGTCAAGGAGGGCGATTTGATTGCTGATGGACCTTCAATTGAATCAGGAGAATTATCCTTGGGCAGAAACCTTGTTATAGCCTACACATCAATGAGTGGTTACGGTTTTGAAGACGCAATCTTGGTTTCCGATAAAATTGTTAAAGAAGATCTTCTTACCTCAATTCATATTGAGGAATATGAAGCCGATATTGTGGACACCAAACTTGGACCGGAAGAGTTAACCCGCGATATTCCAAATGTTGCAGAAGCCGAACTTGCTAATTTAGCTGAAGATGGAATTGTTGTAGTTGGCGCTGAAGTTGGACCAAATGATATCCTGGTTGGTAAAATTGCTCCTAAGGGTGAAACCGAACTTACTTCAGAAGAAAGATTATTAAGAGCCATATTTGGCGAAAAGGCAAGGGAAGTAAGAGATACGTCACTGCGTGTTCCACATGGAGAAAAGGGAATTGTTGTTAGTGTTTCGATTTTAGATAAAGATAGGGGAGACGAATTAGGTCCTGGAGTAATTAAAAAAGTTGTTGTTAAAGTTGCCCAAACCAGAAAGTTGACCGTTGGAGATAAAGTTGCAGGACGTCATGGTAATAAAGGAGTTGTTGCTAAGATTATGCCGTCAGCGGATATGCCTTATCTTCCGGATGGAACAGCGGTCGATATTATTATTTCTCCTCTTTCGGTTTTGGCCCGTATGAATTTGGGACAGCTTCTTGAATGTCATTTGGGTTGGGCATTATCTAAAAAGTGCGAAAAAGGGGCTCTTCCGGTATTTGACAGAGTTAGTGAAGACTTGATTTTTAAGGAATTGCAAAGTGCAAATCTTCCGATTTCCGGAAAAATCAAATTAAGAGACGGTCGAACAGGAGAAGAATTCAAAGAAGAGACGGTAGTCGGAATTGCCTACATTATGAAGCTTATCCACATGGTTGAGGATAAAACTCATGCAAGGTCCACTGGTCCTTATTCTCTTGTTACCCAGCAACCGCTTGGAGGAAAAGCTCAAATGGGAGGACAGCGTCTTGGAGAAATGGAAGTTTGGGCACTTGAAGCTCATCGCGCAGCCTATACACTTCAGGAAATGCTGACAATTAAGTCAGATGATATCGTTGGCCGCGCCAAAGCTTTTGAAGCAATTGTCAAAGGAACTGATATCCCTGAGGCAACAGTCCCCGAGTCATTTAAGGTTTTAGTTAGAGAGCTTAATTCCCTGGGTCTTTCAATCGAACCTAAGGGTGCTATAGTTCTTCCTGAGACTGAGGTCGTTGCTGTAATTGAAGAAAAAATATGAATATAACACAAGATATAGATGACTTAAGAAAATTGGCGGATTTTACAAGTCTTGTTATTAGACTTGCATCTCCGGAGGACATTAGAAGGTGGTCAAGGGGAGAAATTCTTAAACCCGAAACCATTAATTACAGAACCTTAAAGCCTGAAAAAGACGGACTTTTTGATGAAAGAATTTTTGGGCCGACTAAAGACTGGGAGTGTTACTGCGGCAAGTACAAAAGGATCAGATATAAGGGAGTCGTTTGCGACAAATGCGGAGTTGAGGTAACCCAGTCTAGAGTCAGGCGTGAAAGAATGGGACACATTAGTCTTGCAACTCCAATTGCCCATGTTTGGTTTTTTAAGGGGGCTCCATCAAGATTATCCCTTCTTTTGGGAGTCCCGCCTCGCGGGATTGAACAGGTAATTTATTTTGCCAGATACTTAGTTGTTGATGTTAAAGAGGAAGAAAGAAAGGAAGCGATTAAGGTTTTGGAAAAGGCAAGGGCGGATCGCGAAAAAGAAATTACAGAAACTTTCAAGGAAGCAAAAGAAAATCTTGCCAAAGAAGCCCAGAAAGAAAAAGAAAAAGTTGAATCTAAAATCAAAGATAAAGAACAGTTAGCACTAGCAGTGAGCGAAGTAGAACTGGAATTGAGAAAGAAAGAAACCTCACTTTCCGAAGAAGAGGGAAAGACCATGGAAAAAACCGGACAGCTTTTCGAGAATCTCATTTCTCTAGCCAAAGGTGTTAAGCCTTTAACAATTCTTAGCGAGGATGAATATGAAGAGTTAATTGATCATGAGGCGGGAGATTTCTTGACCGTTAAAATGGGTGCGGATGCGGTTCTTCTTGCAATTAATAAAGTCAATCTTGATGAAACATCAGTATTGTTAGCAAAAGAACTTGAAGAAGCCAAAGTCGGCAGTTCGAAGTACATTATCTTCGATGATTTTAAGAGTTTTACCTGTGCTTCCTCCCGATTTAAGGCCAATGGTTCAGCTTTCGGGCGGACGTTTTGCGACAAGCGATCTCAACGATCTTTATAGAAGGGTTATAAATAGAAATAACCGACTTAAGCATCTTATCGGTTTGGGAGCCCCTGAAATAATTTTAAGAAACGAAAAAAGAATGCTTCAGGAAGCGGTGGACTCTTTAATTGATGCGTCTCAAAGGAAAGCTACTCGCAAGGGTCGTGGTAAACAACCCTTAAGGTCCCTTTCAGACATGCTTAGGGGAAAGCAGGGGAGATTTAGACAAAACCTTTTAGGTAAAAGGGTTGACTACTCTGGACGTTCAGTAATAGTCGTGGGGCCAGAGTTAAAACTTACCCAGTGCGGGCTTCCCAAAGAAATGGCTCTTGAAATGTTTAAGCCATTTGTTTTAAGGGAAATGATAGTTCGTGGAATTGCTCCCAACGTTAAAAGTGCTAAAAACATGTTAGATAGGCGTCCCGCCGAGGTTTTTGATATTCTGGAAGAAATTATTAAGGATCATCCTGTTTTACTTAATCGTGCTCCTACTTTGCATAAACTTTCAATTCAAGCGTTTTATCCGGTTTTAATTGAAGGAAATGCAATTCGACTTCACCCGGCGGTCTGTTCCGGGTTTAATGCAGATTTCGATGGAGACCAAATGGCTGTTCATGTTCCTTTATCTAAGAGGGCAATTGAAGAAGCGAAAACATTGATGCTTCCGACATCAAATTTACTTAAGCCGTCCGATGGTTCTCCCGCCACAACTCCGGCCACAAAAGAAATAGCTCTGGGAATTTACTTTTTGACAAGTATTGATGCAAAAATTAAGGAATCCTCCTCCCTTTTTGGAGATAAAAACGAGGCAATATTTGCGCATCAATCCGGAAAGATTGAACTTAAACAACTAATTACGGTTAAAACCGAAAACGGGTTTGTTGATACAACCTGCGGAAGAATTCTCTTTAATGAAACACTTCCGAAAGGATTTGATTTTGTAAATGAGGCGATTACGTCGGTTGTTATTAAGCAGCTTCTGACCAAAGCTTTCAATACCCATACAGGAGAGGAAGTTGCTGAGATGATTGATGCCATTAAGGATTTAGGGTTTTGGGCAGGCACTATCTCTGGGCTTTCATTTAGTATTTCCGATGCAAAGATTTTGCCCGGGAAAGCAGACATGCTTAAAGAGGCGGAAAAAGAAGTATCTAAAATTGAGGAAAATTTTGCACAGGGATTAATTACGGTAGAGGAAAAAAGAAGGCTGGCTCAGGAAGTTTGGATAAATGTTACCGAGGAACTTGTAGATAAAACCTGGGATGCCTTGGATGAGGATAATCCTATTAAGATTGTTATTAATGCCAAAGTCGGAAGAACTTCAAAAGATCAGGTAAAGCAGCTGGCTGCCATGAGGGGTCTTATAGTTGATCCTGTCGGAAAGATTGTTGAACTTCCGATTAAGTCTAACTTCAGGGAAGGTCTTTCCGAATTTGAATATGTCACTTCCTCAAGAGGTTCCAGAAAAGGTTTAACCGACACTGCAATCAAAACTGCCGACGCGGGGTACCTTACAAGAAGGCTTGTCGATGTTGCCCATGACGTTATCGTTAGAGATGAAGATTGCGGAACCAAAGAAAAATATGTTGTCAGAAGAAGCCCTCGTGCAAACGTATTTTACAGCAGGATTTTGGGAAGGTATCTGGCCGAGGACATTATTGGCGCCAAAGGCAAGTTGATATTTAAAAAAGGAGACCTGCTTGATGAATTAAAAGCAAAAGAAGTTGATGCTAATTCCGGCATTTCTGAAGTTTCCGTAAGATCTCCTTTGACTTGCGGTCTAAGACACGGAATGTGCGTCAAGTGCTATGGCTGGGACTTTTCAAATAGAAAAGTTGTTGTTCCTGGAACTCCTGTCGGTGTAATTGCAGCCGAATCAATTGGAGAACCGGGAACTCAGCTCACCCTAAAAACTAAGCACACAGGAGGAGTTGTCGGAGTTGATATTACTCAGGGGCTTCCTAGAGTGGAAGAACTATTTGAGGCAAGAACTCCCAAGATTCTTTCACCACTTGCTGAAATTTCCGGAAAACTAAAAATCAGTGAAACAAATGAGGGCTGGAAAGTAATTGTTAGTTCCAGGGAAGCAAAACTCAAAGATGAAAGGGAATATATTATTCCAAAGAGCATAAAACTTGCGATTAAGGATGGAGATTTCATAGAATCAGGTTCGGCTTTAGCCTCCGGAAGCTTGGATATTAAAGAGATACTTTTGATTAAAGGTTTACTTACCGCTCAAGAATATATCGTTAGTGAAATCCAGAAAGTTTATGAGTCTCAAGGAATTCCAATAAACGATAAACATTTTGAAGTTATTGTCAGAAAGATGAGTGATGATGTTAAAGTTGCAACTTCCGGTGACACTGCTTTTCTTCCCGGAGAAATAATTAATAAAGCAATTTTTGAAGAAGAAAATGAGAAAATATTAGCAGCAGGCGGGGAACCAGCTTCAGTCAAACAAATAATATTAGGTATCACAAGAAGAGCTTTATTAGTTGAGAGTTGGCTTTCTGCAGCATCTTTTGAACAAACTACGGATATTCTTACCGAAGCTTCCCTCCTTGGAAAGGAAGATAAACTTCTTGGACTTAAGGAAAATGTCATAATAGGAAGATTGGTTCCGGTACTTCCGGAAAGGTTTATTTAAAATTATGCCAACAGTATCACAACTTGTAAGACACGGAAGAAAAAAGATTATAAAAAAGACAAAAACAACGTCTCTAAGACGCTGGTTTAATGCTCGCGAGCGAAAATTCTCTGAGAGTTCGTCTCCTTTTAAAAGAGGGGTTGTTCTTTCCGTAAGGACAATGACTCCCAAAAAGCCAAATTCAGCCTTAAGAAAAGTGGCCAGAGTCAGATTTTCCAATAAGCAGGAGGTAACAGCATATATTCCCGGAGAAGGCCATGAACTTGCAGAGCATTCAATAGTTTTGGTGAGAGGAGGACGTGTTAAGGACCTTCCTGGAGTTAAGTACCATATAGTCAGAGGAAAGTATGATACAACCGGAGTTGTGGGACGTCAGGCAGGAAGAAGCAGATATGGTGCAAAGAAAAGCGGAGCCCCGAAAGCGGCTCCTGCTCCAGTTGCTGCTGTACCAGCGCCTGCAGCCTAATTGCGCACGAAGTGATGCAGTCTAATTATTAATTAAATATATATGTCTAGAAAAGGACCGGCAAGAATAAGAGAAACAGAGATAGATCCTATATATAATAGCCCGGTTGTAACCAAGCTAATAAATAGGAGTATGAAGGATGGAAAAAAGAGTGTTGCCGAAAAAGAAATCTACAGAGCTTTTGAAATAATCAAAGAAAAAACAAACAGCGATCCGTTAAATGTATTCAATCAGGCCATGGACAATGTCAGACCGACAATGGAAGTTAGACCAAGACGTGTTGGCGGAGCAGCCTACCAAGTTCCTATGCCCGTAAGAGGACCAAGAAAAGAATCTTTGGCAATTAGGTGGATAATTATTGCTGCAAATTCCAAATCAAACTCTGAATTTCACACATATGCAGAAAAATTAGCAGCAGAGATTATTGATTGCTCTAAAGGAGAAGGCCTTGCAGTTAAAAGAAGAACCGATATGGAAAGGGTAGCCGAAAGCAACCGTGCATTCTCTCATTTTAATTGGTAGATGTCTCAATTCTTCTTTCGAAATAAACCCTTGTCGGACAGATGCAAACATTTTTAGATGTATTCACTTCACAAATTAAGATTAAATTTTAGAAAGTGATTAAAGTCAACCCGGCGGGTTGACTTGCGGAAATCTGGTTTATTTAAAACTTGATTTTCATGTCTGGTGCTATTTGATCGTTGATTTGAACCTGATATATTGATAGAATCACAAGTGCTTCCGAAGGGAAGTTTGTTTTTGTTAGAATAGATACATGGCGGGAGAAGTGCAAAAGAAAAAGAGTGCAATGGTAATGACGATCACAAAGGATCGCGATGTTCCATTGGATAAAATCAGAAATATGGGCATTATTGCCCATATTGATGCCGGAAAAACTACAACTACAGAAAGAATTCTTTTTGAAACAGGCAAAACTTACAGATTAGGTTCTGTTGATGAAGGAACTACGGTTACCGACTGGATGGCGCAGGAAAGAGAAAGAGGAATTACTATAGTTTCCGCAGCAATTACCACCTTTTGGGATTTAAAGAGTAAATCTTCAGTTGAGGATGGCCGCTATAGAATAAATATTATTGATACCCCCGGTCATATTGATTTTACCGCAGAAGTTGAAAGAAGTTTAAGAGTTTTGGATGGAGCTTTAATGGTTTTTGACGGCAGAACCGGAGTTGAGAGTCAATCTGAAACTGTCTGGCGTCAGGCTGATAAATATAAAGTTCCCAGAATCTGTGTTTTAAATAAATTAAATTTGATTGGGGCTGATTTTGAAGCCAGTTTAAAGTCCATTAAAGAAAGACTTGGAGCTAATGCCGCCCCGGTTGTAATTCCCATTGGCCTTGAACATGAACATAGGGGAGTAGTTGATCTTATAAGAATGAAAGCTTTGACTTATAAAGCAATTGAGGATAATAAACTTACTGAAGAAGAAATTCCGGCAGATTTATTGGAATCCGCAAAGAAATATAGGGCTGAACTTATTGAAAAGGTATCCGAATTTGATGATGAAGCTTTAAATAAATTCCTTGAGGGTCAGGAACCCGATGAGATTCTTCTTAAGAGGGCAATTAGAAAAGGAGTAATAACGGGTAAGTTTTTCCCCATATTCGGGGGAGATAACCGTACGGCAGAAACTCAACTTATACTTGATGGGGTAATTGAATATCTTCCGTCTCCGTTGGACCTTCCTCCTGTTGAAGGAATAAATTCTAAAACAGGAGAAAAAGAAATTAGACAAAGAAAAGCAGAGGATACTTTTTCGGCGGTTGCTTTTAAGGTAATGACTGACCCTCATGTGGGGCGCTTGGTTTATCTTAGAATTTACTCAGGAAAATTATCCTCAGGCCAGGTTGTCTATAATGCGACCAAACAAACAACAGAAAGAATAGGCAAATTGGTTCTTCTTCATGCGGATCAAAGAGAACTTATCGAAGATGCTTTTGCGGGGGAAATTGTGGCTGCGGTTGGACTTAAAGAGACAACAACGGGGCATACTCTTTGCGATCCGGGACATCCGATTTTACTTGAATCAATTACCTTTCCTGAACCTGTTATTTCTCTTGCTATAGAACCTGCCACGAAATCCGATCAGGAAAAAATGGGACTTGCCTTAAATAAACTTTCTGATGAAGATCCAACCTTTAGAATTAAATCAAATGCAGAAACCGGACAGACAATTATTTCGGGAATGGGAGAACTCCAATTAGAAGTTCTGGTTGACAGAATGAAGAGGGAATTTAGCGTTGAGGCTACGACGGGGGCGCCACAGGTAGCGTATAAAGAAACAATCAGAAAAATTGCAGAAGGAGAAGGAAAGTATATCAGGCAAACCGGGGGACATGGACAATATGGACATTGTTTACTTCGCATTGAACCTTTGGGAAGAGGTGAAGGATTTAAGTTTGTAAGTGAAATTAAAGGAGGATCAATTCCTCAAGAGTTTATTTCACCTATTGAAAAAGGAGTTAAGGAAAAACTGGAAAATGGAATTATGGCGGGTTATCCCATGGTTGATATTAAAGTGGCTGTTTTTGACGGAAGCTTCCATGAAGTTGATTCTTCCGAAATGGCCTTTAAGATTGCAGGAAGCTTGGCAGTAGAAGAAGCCGCGAGACGCGCAGATATGTGTTTACTTGAACCCATTATGAAGGTTGAGGTTTCAACCCCGGATGAATTTATGGGAGATGTTATTGGAGATATATCTTCTAAAAGGGCTCAGATTCAAGGAACGGAACAAAGAGGAACCATGACAGTAATATTAGCTCAAGTTCCTCTTGCTGAACTTTCAGGATATGCAACAAAGTTAAGATCAATATCACAAGGAAGAGCTTCATATTATATGGAGCCTTCCCACTATGAAGAAGTTCCCAGAAACATTGCCGAAGGCATTGTCGCCAAAGCCGGCAAAGTGGAGATGGCGAGAGGAAACGGATAACCTCAGGTCTTGACAGAATATATACATTATATATACTTCATATATATGACAAGTACGATTATTGTTAAAGCGGATTCAAAATTGAAAGCTCAAGCTCAAAAAACAGCTGCAGATTTAGGTTTAACCTTAACAGCAGTAGTTAATAGGTATCTTCAAGATTTTGTTCAAAAAAAGACGATTTTGTTTGGGGAGAAAAAGAGTTTTAAAACCCCTTATGGAATTTTTAAAGACTCAAAAATTACCGACAAAGATATTGATGAGGTTACCTCAAGCTGGGATAAAATAGTAAATGAGCTTGCCTAAATATTGTTTCGATACACATCCTTTGGTTTGGTATTTTAGAGAAAGTAAAACTCTTTCCGAAAAAGCCAAATTGATTTTAGATGAGGCATTTGCTGGTAGTATAGTTGCCTTTATTCCATCAATTGTTCTTCTTGAGGCGTTTCATCTAAGCTTAAAAGATAGTAAATTTGTTTTTTCCGAGTTTGTGGACTTCTTGAAAAGGGCGGAGTTTATTATTATCCCTCTAGAAGAAGAAGTTTTGAAAACTTGTTTTGAGTTGCCTATAGAGATAAATATTCATGACCGAATAGTTATCGCGACAGCCAAGATATCCGGCTCTTCGTTGGTTACGAAAGATAAAGTTTTAAGGTCTTTATTCCCATCAGAAACTATTTGGTAAATTTTGTACTGGCAAGGTTGAGATGGCTAGGGGAAATTAATCTTAATTTCTAAGGTAGACAGAATCTTAAGGAAATCCTCGTTGGTGGAACCCAGAGAAGGGTCTAAATATACTTCATATACTTTTCCCTTGTGAGTGAAGAATATAGTATCAATTAGTAAAAATCCATGATAATTGGAGAAATTTATACGACAAAATTGTCTGTATGTTGGATCTCTGTATTGGGGTATTTCGTGTTGAATGAGTTCAATATCTTTCACTTTGGCGACAAGCGAATCTCTAAGCGTTTTTTCTCTACCCATATTTATAGCAAAATTCCAATCTTTTCCATCAACAAGCTTTTTGGAGAGGCCTATATATTCTTCACTACCGTCAGTAATAGACCCAACTAGCCAGTTTTTTGGTGCATATAATCTAAAGTGATTAGTCTCGATTAATTTCCAATCAGTGGACGGTTTTTTGTCTGAAAATACATTACCAACATTAATATCTTCGTTTAACCTAAGATTTAAGTTGGAGTCGCTAGAATCCTTAAGGGAAATATATGCGGTGTAGAAATATAATGGGTATAAGTGCGAGGTAAGAAAAATAAGAGACAAAAAAAGAGCAAAAATTATCAATGGAATTAAACCAATGCCTGTTTTCTTAGCTTTCACAATCTTCAGAATATTGTAGCATATTTTGGGTGTTGACAGCCTTATTTAGCCTCGGATATAATATCAAGTTAGTAAGGGCTAGTTGCCCTTGTTTCTTTGAAAGGCGGGTTGTATAATTACAACCTAGGTTAATTAATTAAAATGGCAGGGGAAGCAAAACAAAAATACGAAAGAACAAAGCCGCATGTTAATGTCGGAACCATCGGTCATGTTGATCATGGTAAGACAACTTTAACTTCAGCAATTACCACTGTTTTGGCAAAGCAGCCGGGAAATAAAACAAAAGCATATAAGTTTGAAGATATTGATAATGCTCCAGAAGAAAAAGAAAGAGGAGTTACAATTAATATCTCCCACATTGAGTATGAAACAGCCAAGAGGCACTATGCCCATATCGATGCTCCGGGACATGCAGATTACATCAAAAACATGATTACGGGAGCAGCTCAAATGGATGGAGCAATTTTGGTAATTTCAGCAGCGGATGGGCCAATGCCTCAGACAAGGGAACACGTAATTTTAGCCAGACAAGTCAATGTTCCGGCGCTGGTCGTTTTTCTTAACAAATGCGACACAGTCGATGACAAAGAGATTATTGACTTGGTTGAGGCTGATGTTAGAGAACTTCTAAAGAAATACGAATATCCCGGAGATGAAATTCCTGTAATTAGAGGTTCAGCTCTTAAAGCTCTTGAAGGGGACGCCGAAGCAGAGAAGAAAATAATGGAGCTTATGGATGCAGTTGATAATTATATTCCTGAACCGAAGAGAGATATAGAGAAGCCGTTTTTAATGCCGGTTGAGGACATTTTCGCAATTAAAGGAAGAGGAACTGTTGTTACAGGAAGGGTTGAGAGAGGAAAGTTAAAGGTCAATGAAGAAATTGAAATTGTTGGAATTAGAGAAACCAAGAAATCAGTCGTAACAGGTCTTGAAATGTTCAGAAAAACACTTGATGAAACTCAGGCGGGAGACAATGTAGGAGTACTTTTAAGAGGAATTGAAAAAGATGATGTAGAAAGAGGACAAGTTCTTGCAAAGCCGGGAACAATCACTCCTCATACCAAATTTGAAGCAGAAGTTTACATTCTTTCTAAAGAGGAAGGCGGACGCCACACACCATTCTTTACGGGTTATAAACCGCAATTCTTTGTAAAAACCGCTGATATTACAGGAATTGTTACGCTTCCAACAGGAATTGAAATGGTCATGCCCGGAGATTCCGCAAAGATGACGGTTGAACTTATCCAGCCCGTTGCCATGGAAGAAGGATTTAGATTTGCTATTCGTGAAGGTGGTAGCACGGTCGGTGCCGGAGCCATCACCAAGATTCTTGCCTAAGTTGCACCTTAAATTGAGGCTTATATATGCCAACTGGAAGATTAAGAGTCAAGCTTAAGAGCTACGACCATAGGGTCATAGATGAAGCAGCTGCAAAGATAATCGAAGCGGCTCTTGCAACCAGTGCAAAGGTAGTAGGCCCAATTCCTCTTCCCACCAAAAGATCCCTA
>JAPLZT010000013.1 GCA_026394855.1 Candidatus Woesebacteria bacterium | reverse complement strand
ATGAATATGGGAATACCGAGGGAACCTCGATTGAATCGAGGACTCCGTAGAGACTACACGCCAACGCCGCAAATAACAAAGGCTTATTTACTTGGAGTTTTGCATGACGCAACTAGTCGCAAGACCACTTTCAGAATAGCTACAAATAATCAAGATTTTGCCAGAGTTATCCAAAAGGGGATAAAAAGTCTAGGTAAAACTTCTTGGATTTACAAAGAAGGAAAGTTCAGAAAAGTCTGGATAATAGAATTTTCTAAAACTCTTATGAAGGGAGTTTATGTAAAGTCTAAGAAAGAAAAAATTGATTATATTCGAGGCTATTTTGATTCAGAAGGTGGAATTGCAAAAAGTCCTAAGGTTAGATTTTATCTTTATTTCTGCCAAAAGAATAAGAAAGATTTGGAAGAAGTAAGAAATTATCTGACAGAATTAGGAATAAGTTGCGGGGTTATGCATAACCCGAGTAAAAAGGTAGACCCTAATTATTGGAGATTTTATATACGAGCAAAATCGTATGAAGATTTTATAAGAATAATTGGATCTTGCCACCCAGAAAAGTCGAAGTTATTACGGATGAAGATATAGTCCATACCTCTCGAAAGACGAGGAAGAATTATGAACAAGGTATCCCTACTGGAAGGTGGGGATGGATCACCTCCTTTCTAAGGAGTCACATCCAGTTTTTAAGTACGCCGTTTGACTATACAAAACGGGTATAGCTTCCGGTCATATCCTGGACACTTTTGAAGTATTAATCCAAAAAAAATGTTTAGACAAAAACCCGCATATAATGTGCGGGTTTTTTGATGGACCAATTTTGAACTTTTTAACTACTTATCGTTAGCACGATTTTTTTATCTTTGTACAATTTACAACCCCCAGAAGTTTCAAGTACTCCTTTCCCAAGCGGAGTACGGGAAGATAAAGTCATTGTTTTCCATGTTTCTTTTATTTCATCCTCAGTTGGTGTTCTGCCGAGGTTAACCTCAAGTGTTTCTTCAACGTAAGTGCGGAATTCTATTGCAATTTTATGATTTAGACATAATGGAGGACAAGGCTCTGTAGGCATCAATAAACAAGGAATAAATTTTTCGCCCATACTTTTACATTTCAAACTCGTTTAACTCCATGTTTGTGGATCGGCAAGGGATAAGAACCTTTCGCTTCGCTCAAGAACCTTGGCACTCGCTTCGCGATTGTCGAACTTGGACCTCGTTCTTATGACAGAAACGAAGTTCCTAACATGTCAGCTTCGCTGTCATAGGAAATTCTTAACTCACTGAGTGGGCACTGATGGGATCGAACCATCGACCTTGTTCTTATCAGGAACACGCTCTACCACTGAGCCAAGTGCCCACGTTTTGCGAAACGTTTTTATATGTCAAGCTATGCTTGTCATGACGAAAATCGAAATTTTCGACATATCACATCAAATGTGTTATCAGGAACGCGCTCTACCAATTCTGATTGGCCAAGCTCCGCTTTTGACGAAGTCTTAAGCTTCGCTTACCACTGAGCCACCGATCCGAAACCACGCTCATAGTTTACCATTTTTTTGGAAAATGGCCAAGCTCCGCTTACCATAAAAGGATACTTGACGCTAGTGTCTTTGGCATATATAATCCTTCTTACCTTTAAGGTAAACGTTATTTAATGAAAACTGAATTATTTTCTAAAACAAGCGCGGACCTTTTGCGTGCATAGGGAATAACCTTGGTTTTCGTATATAACCGGCCTTAAAAGCCGGTTTTTTTTCGTTTATAACGACGTAGTTTTGCACATTTAACATAGGTGGAGGTAGACGAGGGCCCGAAGTTTTACATCGTCGAGATGGCCGACTTGATCGGGTTCTGGCTGAACGCATAATTTTGTAGAGAAATCTGGGCCGTTGGCTCAGTTGGTAGAGCGCATCATTTGCAATGATGAGGTCGCCGGTTCGAATCCGGCACGGTCCACAAAATTATCGAGGTAGGGAGAAAGGTAACCAATTTGGTTACAAATTGTGGACTCTCCCCGGGTCCACCGAGGAAGGAAGTAGTTAGTAGAGAGCGATCTTTTTTAAAGATCGCTGTCTAGTAATTATTTTTTTCTGGTTTGTTCTTTGACAACTGAAGAGAAAGGCCGTCACATACCTAGGTGGTGTGTGACATGTTTTTACAGACGCAGACAGTGAATGCCTTGGCTCTTTTTTCCGAAGAAGGACGTACATAGTCACGATAGTCGTCGGGGAGCTGCTACGAAGCTTTGATCCGACGGTGTCCGAATGGGGTAACCCACCTCTTTATGAGGTATTTAAGGGTAAAAAAGTTCTACTTGTAGAATTTATAGCCTTTAATTTGGGAACCCGGGGAACCGAAACATCCAAGTACCCGGAGGAGTATAAATCAAAAATAACCATGCTTTGCATGTGAGATTTCGTCAGTAGCGGTGAGCGAAAGCGAAACAGCCTAAACCTTTTTCGTGCTTGCATGAGAAAGGGGTTGCAGGAGCCCGATGTGAGACCCACATTTCTAGTAGAATGACTTGGAATAGTCAATCAAAGAAAGTGAAAATCTTGTATATGAAAGAAATGTGAGCTCTAGGGATTTCCTAAGTAATGCGGAGTACGTGTCTCTGCATGAATCTGGGGGAACCATCCTCCAAGGCTAAATAAAAAAAGAGACCGATAGTGAACTAGTACCGTGAGGGAAAGGTGAAAAGAAGGGTGAGACACCCAATGAAATAGAAACTGAAACTGTTTGCGAACAATCCGTCAGAGCCTTCCGCAAGGGGGGTGATGATGTGCCTATTGAAGAATGAACCGGCGAGTATATATCTAGTGCTTTGGTCTAACCCCGAAGTTGGGGGGAGGCATAGCGAAAGCAAGTCTTAAAAGGCGCAATAATGCACTATGTATATGGCCCGAAACCAGGTGAGCTAACCATGAGCAGGGTGAACTCTATCTAACGATAGTGGGAGGCCCGAACTAGTCTGGGTTGCAATCCAGTTGGATGACTTGTGGTTAGGGGCAAAATACCAATCGAACCTGGAGATAGCTGGTTCTCCCCGAAAAGTCTATAGGGACCACGCTACGTAAACTTGTTTCTGGAGGTAGAGCACCGGATGGGTAGGAGAGCGCAAGCAATTTTACTCAACCGAACTCCGAATTACAGTAAACAATATCGTAGTAGAAAGTCGCATCGGGCTAAGCTGATGCGGCAAAAGGAAAACAGTCCAGATTTTCGGCTAAGGCCTCTAAATCTATATTAAGTTTCAAAGGAAGTTTGTGTTCTCAAACAGCCAGGAGGTTGGCTCAGAAGCAGCCACCCTTTAAAGATAGCGTAACAGCTCACTGGTCGATGAACGCAAGCGCCTAAAATTTATCGAGGATTAAATATAGTGCCGAAGCCAGAAATACTCGTTCTTCGAACGGAAATGATAAAAATCTACAAATCTGCAAATCTACAAATAAATTGCAAATGATTTAATGATTAAATTCTTAAATTTTTTGAATATTTGTTTATTTGTCTATTTGGTTATTTGTTTGTCATTCCCGCTCGGAGAGCGGGCATGGTAGGGGAGCGTTCCATACACAGTGAAGGTGAACCGGAAGGTTTGCTGGAGAGTATGGAAGTGAGAATGCCGGTATAAGTAGCGTACAAGACGGGTGAGAATCCCGTCCACCGAATACCCAAGGTTTCCGTTGCAAGGTTCGTCCACAACGGGTTAGTCGGTACCTAAGGCGAGGCCAAAATGGCGTAGTCGATGGAAGACTAGTTAAAATTCTAGTATTTAGTTTAAATCGTTTGAGTTGGGGGTTGACTAAACAGGAAGATAAGAGCCAGTCCATGAAGTCTGGTGCAAGCTTTAAAATAGTCCTGATAGAAAATATATCAGGGTGATTAATTGAGGAGCGATGCAAAGTCTTGCGTGAGCGGGACAATTCTTAATGTTTCAGTTTATAGAAAAAGGGAGATGGGTTGCCTTTCCGCAAGGAAAGGCCTCAGCGAAAGTTTATTAGCCGACTGTTTATCAAAAACACAGGTCCGTGCAAAAGCGAAAGCTTAAGTATACGGGCTGATGCCTGCCCAGTGCTGGTAAGTTAAAGGGAGGAGTCGTTGCCGCAAGGTAACGGCCCTGAACTAAAGCTCCAGTAAACGGCAGCAGTAACTATTAGTAACATAGTAGTTGTAAAATTCGACCAAATGCTGGAAACTCCGTACCGTACAAACGGTTGAAGTATCTGACGCTACCATGTAAAATGGTAATAATGCGATCAGTGCGGACAATCAGCAGGAAAGGCCTTTCAGGAAAAAATTTAGGATATTTTCTTGCAGGTTTTGTTGAAGGAGAAGGAAGTTTTAATGTTTCCTTACGAAAGAAAGCTGACTACAAAGTTAGCTGGCAAGTAGTAATGAGCTTTAATGTTTCTCAAAAAGATCCTTCCATTCTTTATTTGTTAAAGAATGAACTTGGGTGCGGGATTATCAAAACTAGAAAGTTAGACAATCTTCACTCATATGACGTCACAAGACCGGAGGATATTATTACAAAAATTATTCCATATTTTAGTAGATTTCCTGTTGTTTCCGAATCTAAAAAGACTAATTTTGCAATCTTTTGTGAAATTGCGTCATTAATGAAGAGGGGAGAACATAGAAATTTCACTGGTTTGAAACAAATCTTGACTTTAAGAGAAAAATTAAACGAAGGAAAAGGAAGAACCAGAAAATACGGAATTAAAGATATTTTTCCTGATTAGGAATCCTCAGAGACTATACGTCGAATCCCAATTTATTGGGAATGATATAGTCCGACCTCATGGGCGACCATGAGACTACGTAATCAATCGTAGTAAATAACAAAGTGAACTGTTCTACGGTAGCGAAGCCCCTTGTCGGGTGAATAACTCGCCCGAATGCATCGAGAGATGTAGCACTTGGGAGATCTAGCTACATAATTTGATAAACAATTTTGATGATGCTTGAGTAAGTGTAAAATTTGGCCAAATGCTGGAAACTCCGGTGTATGTTGCACTACCATACAAAAAGTGGTAAAAATGTGCAACTGCGGACAATCAGCAGGAAAGGCCTTATTTATATGAATCTTGAAATTTCCGAAGAAGATTCCGAAAAATTTGCTGCAGGGATGCAAAAGCAACCCTTAAAACTAGCAGATTTAGTAAGACTTCTTGTAGGAAAAGAACCAAAAGGTGAGTGGAGAGAAAGTAAGGGGAAACCCGAACAATCTCAAATCTTGCCTCAGGATATCGAGCATTAAATAAGGAATCCTCAACGACTACACGCCAAATCCCTTTAAAAGGGAATGATATAGTCTGAACTCTATGGCGACATAGAGACTAACAAAAGACAAGTTTGGAGTTCCGACCTGCATGAATGGCATCACGAGCTAATAACTGTCTTAAACGTTCACTCGGCGAAATTGCGATGGCTGTGAAGACGCGGCCTAATTCCACCTGGACAAAAAGACCCCGTGGAGCTTTACTGTAGTTTGACATTGATTTGTGCATTTTAATTGCCAAGTAATAGGAGGGAGCCGCAAGGCAACAATGTGAGACCTCTCTTTGGAATGTGGCAGATCTTACCTGACACCGATGAATACTCGGTGGGGGAAAGTGTTAGATGGGCAGTTTTACTGGGGCGGTACCCTGCTAAATTGTAACGCAGGGGTACAAAGGTTGGCTTACTACGAATGGAAACCGTAGGGAAAGCATAAAGGTTTAAGCCAGCTTGACTGCAAGACCGACGGGTCGAGCAGGTACGAAAGTAGGTCTTAGTGATCCCCCGATACCACATGGGTGGTACGGGGCTTAACGGATAAAAGCTACCCCGGGGATAACAGAGTAGTCGCGCCCGAGAGTCCATATCGACGGCGCGGTTCGCTACCTCGATGTCGGCTCATCCTTTCCTGGCGCTGAAGAAGGTGCCAAGGGTTAGTCTGTTCGCCTATTAAAAGGGTACGTGAGCTGGGTTAGCGCGAGTAAGCGCTATGAGCCCCTCTAGTAGAGTAATCTCTAGAGAGAAAATTGGCTTATAACGGTGAAACCCGATTGATGAATAATCGTAGGGTAATACCGTGGGAAGTCGGAATCTTTTTTAGGATTCTTGACCCCGTAGAGACTCAGGGTTAACACCCTGGACTCACAGTTAAATGTGGGTAATACGCCAGATCCCGATTTAATCGGGACATGATATAGTCCATACCTCTTAGTAACAAGAGAATTGTATGTCAGAACGTCGTGAGACAGTAAGACTATGAGATATATATAGTCGTCCAAGTTGTCTCGCTATTGCGGTTTTTTGAAGTAACGAGGTTGTTAATTTACTCTTTTTTGTCCAAAATTATAGAAATCAATAGATATAAATCTGGCTGTATGCTGGAAACGCTCAAGAATCTGAAGGTACTTATCTTGTATAAGTGACAATCCTTTCAGTGGAGTCAATCAGCAGGAAAGATCTTTAATTTATTTTAAAGAAATCCTCACAGGCCATATGCCAGATCCCACGTCGCTCTTAATAAGAACTATGAGGGAAAGATATGGTCGGACCCCTGTAGCGATATAGGGAGCTAGCAAGAATTCAAAATTGGCTAGCCACAAAGTTTGTGTAACAATTATGTCGGACTCTATCCGGTGGAATCGTTCGAGTCTTGAGGGAAGCTCTTCTCAGTACGAGAGGACCAGAAGGGAGGAATCCCTGGTGTGCCGGTTGTGACGTCAGTCGCAGCGCCGGGTAGCTACATTCCTAAGTGATAACCGCTGAAAGCATCTAAGTGGGAAGCACATCCTAAGATTAAGACTCGTTATAAGCGGAGCTTGTCAAAAGCTTTGCTTTTATTAAACCCCTGGGAGACCACCAGGTTGATCGGCTGGGAGTGGAAGCGCTGTAAAGCGTTAAGCTTACCAGTACGAATTGGTTGATAAAAAACATCTTGTGCTATTATGGCGCGAGGCTTTTCTCTTCGGTTTTGAAAGAATAAACTTTAAAATATATAAAGATTTTTTTGAGGAAGCATTAGGCTTACTGAAAAAGGTCTGGTGATTTGAGCAAAGTGGAACAACCCGATCCCATTCCGAACTCGGAAGTTAAACGCTTTAGCGGAGACGATAGCTGTCGGGCAACTGACCGTGAAAATATCTCATCGCCAGACCTTTTTTAGTGGTTGCTCTTGACAAACTACAGTATGTATTGTAGTATGACTTCAAGATGAATACACAAATGGTTTCGGTTACAGACGTTCAAAGGAATTTTAAGTATATTTTGGATAATTTAGTTTCTCAGAACCCAACTCTTATCTTAAGGGATAGTGTTGCTGAGGCCGTTCTTCTTTCTTTTGAAGAATATAAAAGGTTGGCAAATTTGGAAAAAAAGTTACTAAAAAACGAGATTTTTTCGATAATGCAGAATTTGGCTGTTAAAAATAAAGATATATCTTTTGAAGAATTAGACAAAGATATTGAGTATGCCAAGAAACATGCCCCAAGCAGTCGTTGACACAAATGTTCTAGTCAGAGCTTTATTAAAAGCTAATGGTAGTGACGGAATTATCTTTGAAGCCTTTGAAAACGATCAATTTGAGTTTCTATATAGCGGTGAAACATTAAAAGAATTAAAAAGAGTCTTATTGTATAAGAGAATTTTTGAAAGGTATAAGCTCGATAATCATAGAATAGATACTTTTATAAGAACAATTATTACTTTCGGTAGGTTTGTATTTGCTCCGGAGAAGGTAAAAATATGCAGAGATCCAAATGATGATGAAATATTATCTATAGCACTTGCTATTTATACAAAAAAACCTATCTATATAGTCTCAGGGGACAAAGATCTATTAGAACTTAAAGGTAAGATTAAAGGTGTCAAAATAGTCACAGCAGGAGAGTTTGTCAGAATCCTCAAATAATTTCATCGCCAGACCTTTTTTAGTGGTTTTATTTTTCTTTCTATTGAGATATAATACCCATTACAAATAGAAAGGTGGAATTAATGAGTGACTACAAAAATATCTAAAGTATCTTCCAAAGAGCCAGTAACTATGGCTGATTTACTTTCCAAAGCCAATAAAAGGTTTATTTCATATTCAGTTGGTCAGAAAATCAGGGCTAAAGTAGTTTCCAAAACCCACAAAGCTTTGATTTTGGATATTGGTGGAAAAAGCGAAGGAGTAGTTTGCGAAAAGGCTTTTATCGAAGCCAGAGATTTTATTAAGACCTTAAAAGTAGGGGATGAGGTAACGGTATCGGTTTTAATTTCGGAATCCAGAGACGGCAATGTAGTTCTTTCTCTTAGACAGGCAATGTTTGGCGCAGCTTGGGAAAAGCTGGAAAAAGCGAGAGATGCAAAAGAGGGGATTCCCGTATATGCAAAAGGAGTTAATCCTTCGGGAGTTGCGGTTGATTGTGAGGGGGTTGGAGGATTTATTCCCACTACTCAATTAGGCAAAGAAGCTTCAAAAAACCCACAAAGCCTGGTTGGAAAATACTTTAAGGCGGTTCCAATTGAGGTTGACAGAACGTTTAATAAGCTGGTTCTTTCGGAAAAAGAAGTATCCGAAGCATCTGATATTAAGGAAGCTAGCGAAGCCATCCTTAAAGTAAAAGAAGGAGATATCTATAAAGGCATTGTTACAACGGTTGCTAATTTCGGTTGTTTCGTAAAAATTGAAATAGATAAAGGCAGAGAGGTTGAAGGGCTGGTTCATATCTCGGAGCTTTCCTGGGGTAGGGTGGAAAGGGTAGCCGATGTGGTTAATAAAGGGGACGAAGTAAAAATTAAAGTTATCGGCAAGAAAGACGGGAAATTGGCATTTTCCATTAAACAAGCCCTGGAAGATCCTTGGAAAGAAGCTGTTAAAAAGTATAAGCCGGAAGCAAGAATTAAAGGCAAGGTGGTCAGGCTTTCCGACTTTGGAGTTTTTGTGGAACTGGAACCGGGAATTGAAGGCCTGATTCATATAACAAAAATTCCACCTGCAACAAGAATTAAAGAGGGAGATGAAGTGAATTGTTATATAGAAGAAATTGATACAAAAAGCAAGAAATTGTCCCTAGGATTGGTCTTAACTTCAAAGCCTTTGGGATATAAATAACCAAATAAGCAAATTCATAATAACCAAATAAATAGTTAAATGTTTTTAATGATTAAATTATTTAACTCATTTATCATTTGAAATTTATTTGTAGATTTGCGTATTTGTAGATTTGTACCCTTATTGTACAATCACTTTGATGTCTAAATTTGTTTGTCAGCAATGCGGCTATGAATCGGTTGGGTTTTTGGGAAAGTGTCCTAACTGTGGTGAATGGAACTCTTTAGTTGAAATGGTAGAAGAAACGAACAGAAGAAAAACTAAGTCAAATAGAAAATCTAATAATATTTCCTCCATTAAACCCATTTCTCTTTCTTCCATTTCTTCCCGAAAAACATCAAGGCTGTCTACAAAAATTCCGGAGTTGGATAGAGTCTTGGGGGGCGGACTTGTATCAGGCCAGGTGGTACTTATTGCCGGGGAGCCGGGAATAGGCAAATCCACACTGCTTTTGGAAGTATCTGAAAAGCTTGGTAAAAACGTACTATATGTTTGCGGTGAAGAATCAGCCTCACAGATTAAGGTAAGAGCCGAAAGATTAGGCATCAAAAAAACCGGAATCAGCCTTCTTGAGGATACAAATGCCGATAATGTTATTGATGTAATTTCAGAGCTTAATGATTTATCAGCGGTTATTATTGATTCTATTCAAACTATGTATACAGGAGATCTTTCCGGTATGGCAGGATCCGTAGGACAGGTCAGAGAGTGTACAGCAAGGTTGTTGCGAGTCTGTAAAGAAAAGGAAATTCCTTTGTTTCTTGTGGGGCACGTTACCAAAGAAGGAACCGTAGCGGGTCCCGCGGTTTTGGCTCATATTGTCGATACTGTTCTTTGGTTCGAAGGAGACAAAACACTAACACTGCGTTTACTACGCGCAGTTAAGAATAGATTTGGACCGACAGATGAGGTTGGTATCTTTGATATGCAGGACAAGGGACTAGTTTCTGTAAATGATACGGAACATATGTTTGTAAAAACAGGCCTGCCCGCCAATAGGCGGGTTCCCGGAAGTATAGTTACCTCAATTCTTCAAGGAACAAGACCATTATTAGTTGAAATTCAGGCCCTTGTGGTTCCTACTAAGATGGCATTTCCCAAAAGGGTAGCTCAAGGGATAGATTCAAGGCGTTTAGAACTTCTTCTTGCGGTTCTTATTAGAAGATGCGGCCTTCCTCTATATGACTATGATGTTTTTGTAAATTGTGCAGGGGGAATGAAAATCACCGAGCCGGGAGCAGATCTTGCCATAATTCTGGCAATTGCCTCAGCTTATTATGACCTGCCCGCAAATGCTACGCATAATGCGTTGCAGGCGGGTAAACCATCTAATATTATTGCGATAGGCGAGGTTGGATTGTTGGGAGAAATAAGAGAAGTCATGGCTCAAGAAAAAAGAATGAAAGAAGCAAGAAGGTTGGGTTTTACACAAATTATCTCTTCAAAAGAATACCACTTCGTAGGTGAAGTTATTAAAAAGCTTCTAAAATAAGTTATTCTCAAGATATCCACAAAATATTTTTCAATATAAAATATTATATAAAGAGCCGTCTTTACGGCTCATTATATATCAGTTTGCACTATAGGAGAGTATAAATATAGTGTGCAAACTGCTATGGGATTTGACAGCAGTGAAAAGCAGTGTTACTATTTTCACAGTACATAGAAATTACGGCGATTGCCGATAATTACGGCGGTTGCCGATAAAAAAGAGCATCGCCATCGTTGGGTTCTCTCCGACGTTACACCGGAGAACTCTCCACGAATAGAGATGCTCTTTAAATTGACTTATCTAGAGGACAGGAATACTTGTAGCAACTAGACAAATCACAACTAGACTAGTCACTTTGTACCCCCCTTGTCAAGGGGCATTAATTCCGTCTTTTAGGGAGGGGTGGTGAGTTGGGCAGGCTTACTACCTCTTCCTTAAGGGCGGAATTTTTGATAACAGCATTCAAAAAAACCATGGGTGAAACCTATGGATGAATTGAACGCTGATATGTCATCCTCGTTTAGACGAGAAAACCACGGGCTTGAGCCCGTGGAGGATGTCATTAAAGAGGCTTCTGGAATATACTTAAAAGCATGCATTACGAGATTTACCATTCATATAGTCTTGAAAATAGTCAACCGCCCAAAAAATCCCACGGTTTTCTTGTTAAAGCTGCGAAGTTGACTGCTATTTTAGGAATTGTTTTTCTTTTAATCTCATTCTTACCGGCTGTCTGGTATAATATCCTTTCAGGAGGAACTCAAAAAATATCTCAACTTCTTGCCAAGCCCCAAATAAAAAAGGACGCCCTTAAGTATCAAGAAAAAAAGGTTGACTACCAGCCCCAGATAGACAACAGTCTTTCTTTTGATACCAAGCTTAAAATTCCTTCCATAAGAGTTGATACCAAAATTCATGAAGCGGTTTTAGATAATTATGAATCTGCACTTAAATTGGGAGTTTGGAGGGTATCTGATTTTGGCTCTCCATATGACCGGTCAAAGCCTACAATTCTGGCTGCCCACAGATACGGTTATTTGGCCTGGAGCAACCTTTATAGACGTCTAAATTCCTTCTACAACCTGCCTAAGTTAAAAGTTGGGGATATTGTCGAGATTGACTGGCAGCAAAGAAAATATGTCTATTCAGTCTACGCAGAAAGCAAAGGGGAGGAGATAACCGACTATTCGGCCGACCTTATTCTCTATACCTGCGAAACCTTAAATTCTCCCATAAGAATATTCAAATACGCGCGACTTTTGGGAATCTAGGACCCATAGCTTGACACATCCTCTTTTGTGTTATACAATGCGACCTCAATATGAAAAAGCTAATTTTAGCCTTGGTTTTGGCTTCAAGCTTCGTCTTCCCTATGTCAGTTAGAGCTCAAGAACAAGTTTGTACCACTGTTTACGGTGGAGGTACTGTCTGCGGAGCCCACACCCCAATTGAAACCGATCTTGGGGATATTAATCCGCTTTTGTTAGGTTTTGGTTTCTTGACAATTTCCAGTATTTTATATTTTTATTCAGTTAAGAAAAGTTTAAAAATGAAGGAGGTGAATAATAAATGAGAAAAGAAGATTTATCGACACCTATTAAGTTAGCAACAGCTTTGGCTCTTGCGATTT
>JAPLZT010000035.1 GCA_026394855.1 Candidatus Woesebacteria bacterium | reverse complement strand
AGAAATTATAAAATCCGGAACCATTATTCTTGCGGGACCGATGGGTAAATATGAAGACGAGGGGCACAGGCAGGGGACAGAAAGAATATTCAAGGCAGTTGCAAGCTCTTCTGCTTTTAAGATAACAGGCGGGGGAGACAGCCTTTCCGTCCTTTCAATCTACGACCTTAAGGATAAATTCGATTGGGTCTCGGTTGGAGGAGGAGCAATGCTCGAATTTCTGGCCAAAAGAACACTGCCTGGCATTAAAGCTTTGGAAAGTGCTAATCTTAATATGGAAGGGGGGTGAGTATAGTGAACTTAAAGAAAATTTCAAAGTGGGTTGTCGTTATCGGAGCTGCGAACTGGGGTCTTGTAGGCCTTTTCAATTTCAATTTAGTTACCTTTTTACTGGGCAACTGGCCGATACTTGTAACAGTAGTTTATATTTTGGTTGGTGCAGCAGGATTTTGGGGAATTTACAACAAGCTCGCCAAGCCCCCAAAGAAATAAACGGGTTTCAAATAAAACTTGGAAGAAAATTGATGATATCATGGATATATGATTAAGGTTGGTATTAACGGTTTTGGAAGAATTGGAAGGATTGCTTTTAGAATTGGTGTTTTAAAACACTCCGATGAAGTTGAGTTTGCCGCAATTAATACTTCAGGAAGTATGGACGAGGCGGGTTGGGCGCATTTAACAAACTACGATACGACATATAGGAAATTTGAATATGAGGTTAAGTCAGAAAAGGGTTTTTTGCTGGTGCCTCAAAGAAACCTAAGAATTCCACTTTTGGCTCAACCGGATCCTGCTCAAATACCTTGGAGCAAATATGGAGTGGAAGTTGTAATAGAATCAACCGGAAAGTTTACAACAGAGGAAGATGCCAAGAAGCATGCTATTGGGGGAGCAAAGAGAGTTGTAATTTCGGCACCAACCAAAGGGGGGAATGTTCAAACAATTGTACTTGGTGTCAACCCTCCACAGCCTATGGCTTCGGAGGGGCTGGTAGTTTCCAATTCTTCCTGTACTACAAACTGCGTTGCTCCTGTCATGGCAGTACTTCATTCTAAATTTGGAGTAGAAAAAGCCGCAATGACTACAACCCATGCATATACCGATGATCAGAATCTTCAGGACGGATCACATAAGGATCTTCGAAGAGCAAGGGCAGCCGCTCAAAATATAGTTCCTACAACCACAGGTGCCGCAATTTCAACGACAGAAACCATCCCTGAACTAAAAGGAATCTTTGATGGAAGAGCCTTAAGAGTTCCTGTTGTTTGCGGATCAATTACCGACTTTGCCGTTGTCTTAAAGAAAAATGTAACCGTGGAAGAGGTAAATAAGGCATTTATTGATGCTTCAGAAAACGTCCTATATAAGGGAATACTTGTAACTTCTGATCAACCTTTGGTCTCATCCGACATAATAGGAAGAAGCGAGTCTTCAATTGTCGATTTATCTTTAACCCAGGTAATTGGTGGAAATTTAGTTAAAGTATTTTCTTGGTATGACAATGAATGGGGTTATGCCAATAGATTAATAGAACAAGTAATTAGAGTTGGAAGAAGTTTATCCGGTGTGGTAGTTCCAACAGACCCAATTACGTTATCTTTTAAACCTTAAATGGAAGACAAATATCTAAGGCATTTAATTAGGAACGTTGCTTTTTTTGGTGATGCCAATATTCCGGAGAGTGATCCAACATATAAAGCGGCTTTTGATACAGCGAAACTTTTGGCGGATAGCGGTTTTACGGTTATTGATGGAGGAGGTCCCGGAGTTATGCACGCGGCAACTTCCGGTGCTGAAGCCGGAGGCGGAACAACCTTAACGGTTACTTTTGATCCGATTAACGCTCCAGGATATGAAGGAAGATATCTAAAAAATGTTCCTGACAAAGAGATAGTAACTACAAATTACATTGACAGAATGTTCAAACTCATGGAGCATGGAGACATTTTTGTTATTTTCAAAGGAGGATCAGGCACAATTTCCGAATTTGGAACCGCTTGGGTACTGGCAAAGCTTTATTATGGACACCATAAGCCGTTTATTTTATACGGCAACTTCTGGGCAGAAATAATAGACGTTCTTAGAAAGCATATGAATTTGGATAAAAAGGAGCTTTCGGTATTTGAAATTGTAGATTCTCCCAAAGAGGTTTTGGCTGCAATTCAAAAGTTTGAAAGGAGAATAGACGGTGGCAAACAGCTCTGATGACCTACCCAAAATCGCTGGTGAAGTAAGGGAAGATATTATAAAGATGCTTCTTGAGGCAGGTTCGGGACACCCCGCAGGATCTTTAAGTATGACCGATATTTTGGTTGCACTCTATTTTGGCATAATGCATCATGATCCCAAAAATCCAAACTGGAAGGACAGGGATAGGCTGGTTGTATCAAACGGCCACACCTGTCCTGCCCTCTATGCGGTTTTGGCAAGGGCAGGCTATTTTCCTTTACAAAAATTAAAGACCTATGCAAAGTTGGGCTCACCATTACAAGGACATCCGGAGCGCGAAAAACTTCCGGGATTGGAAACAACATCGGGTCCTTTAGGCTGCGGTTTGGCCCAGGCTTGTGGTATGGCATATGCCTCCCGAATGGATAATTCTCATTTCAGGGTTTTTTGTACGGTATCGGATGCCGAACATGATGAAGGAAATCACTGGGAGGCAGTTTTATTTGCTGCCAAATACAAATTATCTAATTTAACTTTAATAATTGACAGAAATAATATTCAAATAGAAGGCTATACGGAAGATACTCTGCCGCTTGAGCCTTTAAAAGAAAAATACATTGCTTTTAATTGGAACGTTTTGGATATTGATGGCCATAATATTATCGCGATTATTAATGCTGTTGAGGAAGCCAGAAAGGTTTATGACAAACCTACCGTAATTATTGCCCATACAACTTCCGGTAAAGGAATAAGTTTTATGGAAGGAAAATCCGAATGGCATGCTAAAGCACCAAACAAAGAGGAGGCAGATGTTGCCCTAAAAGAATTATGATAAACGAAGTTTGTCACAAAATACTTTTATGAAAAATAAAAAATTTAAATCTATCAGAGATGGGTTTGGAGAAGCTTTGGTTGAGGTGGGGGAGAAAAACAAAGATGTTGTTGTCTTAACCGCCGATTTGAAAGAATCAACCAGAGTAAACTTTTTTGCAGAGAAGTTTCCTGAAAGATTTATTCAAGTTGGAGTTGCGGAGCAGGCTCTTGTCACAATTGCTTCGGGAATGGCAGCCTGCGGAAAGATTCCATTTACAACAAGCTATGCCGTATTTTCTCCGGGAAGAACATTGGATCAAATAAGAAC
>JAPLZT010000084.1 GCA_026394855.1 Candidatus Woesebacteria bacterium | reverse complement strand
ATTTAAAAATTAAAATAAATATTCTAAAATATTTATTTTATTTTTTATAGATTATTATCTTTATTTTGAAATTCTAAAACAGCTGAAACAATCACCAAATTTCTTGTGCCCCGAAGGGTATTATTTTTTTTGAAAATGCTGTTTTTTAAGGAAAATTGGCATTGTTTTTTGGTAAAACTTTTTAATTTTAATGTTTTCAAATTTATCGCCTCAACTGATTTTACCGAGTCAGCTATTTTTATTCCAAAGGCTTGAGCCGAACCATATATGGCTCCGCCGACAGTTCCCGGAATGCCAGTCGCCCACTCTAAGCCGGAAAGCCCTCTGTCAGCCGATAAATATGCTAATTTTGTTAAATCCACGCCAGCTCCGACAAAAGCTTTATTTCCCGAAAGGCTTATGCGCGAAATATTTATTTTTATCACTAATCCTTTAAACCCTTTGTCAGAAATTAAAAGATTGCTTCCCCCGCCCAAAATAAAAACAGGCAATTTTAAATCCTTTGCAGATTTTAAGGTTAATATCAAATCCTCTTTTGTCTTCGCAATAAAAAAATACTCAGCCGGTCCGCCGATTTTATAAGTAGTGTAATCTTTCAGCAAAACGTTTTTCTGGACACCTGACAATTTTTGCAAAATTTTATCAGCCATTTATAATCTGATTTATTTTTGTTCTTGTCTGGCTGCCGACATAACCGGTTCCTTTTGAAAGTCCAATTGGCGTTAAGATATCGACCGCATATTTTTCCTGGAATCTTATTACTGCGGCTATCGTCAAACTGGCAAAATTTCCAGTCACTAAGCCTTCAGGGTAAATATCCGTTCCCTGATTTTTTAAAAATGTCTGCAGGCATTTTACGTCGCTGTTATTTGTCATTCCAAAAGAAAGATTATTATTCAACCGGGAACACAAATTCTGCTGACCTGAATTATTTTCCTGACCCTGAATTCTGGCTATTTCCTGTTTTAGAGTATCAATCCTGTCTAAAAGCTGTTGTATTAAATCCTGGGCGCTAGACGGAGCAAATCCCGAAATTGCAACCGTATAACTAAACGGGTATGTCGGCTCCAAATCGTCTGACTTATAAATATCTGACTGCAAAGAAGGAATAATAAGTAAAAATTTATAATCCGTGCCGAAATTATTCACACTGATTTCTCCTTTTTCGTCCTTATCTAACGTTAAAAATTTGACGGCATAACTTCCAGCCGAATCTTCTAGAATATATGGAACTTGAAAATTTAATCCCTTCAAACTTGAAAAATCGAGCTTTAAATCCCCGTTTCCACCGATAAATTTCAACCAATTTCCAGCCCAGTTTTTTGTAACATTTGTAACAGACAAAGAAACATTTCCATTCAGCGGCAGAAAATTAAGCGCCGGACCTAATCTGAAATTTGTTAAATTTTGGTTTAGATAACAATACTCCTGGCCGATAGAACAATTATTTAAGACAACAGCTATTGTCCAATTAGTAAAAATCTGCCTGAAATTATCTTTAAACCCTGATTTTTGCAAAACGTAATTTATGCTGTCTATGCCGACATATTTTGATTTCAAGGAATCAATTAAAATATTTATGCCGTAATGGTCCACAAAATAATGCATGAACAAGCTAGCTGAAGCGTAATCATATTTCGTGCCTGTCCATTCTGTGACAGAATCCGACGGATTTTCTATAAAATCATTAACCCTCTGCTGTAAATTTGAACCCTCATATTTGTCATCATATCCTAGAATTGTTGAGGCGTAATCGGCTCTTGCCTCGGCAAGCCATGTATCTTCTTCAATATTAAAAATTTTATTTTTTTGATTGAAGGTTATCAAATGCGCAAATTCATGAGCTAAAAAAACTTTCAATCGCGGGTCGCTGAAATGATCCAAAGACAAATAAACCATTTCTTTTTCGTTCGAATCTGGCGATTGGAGTTTTATATATTCGTCTGCTTCCATAAAATAACCGCCTTCAGCTAAATTCATCGACTCGAATAAAACAGTGATTTTATTGTCGCCGTCAACTCCCGGCCTCCACTCCGAAACGAAAA
>JAPLZT010000051.1 GCA_026394855.1 Candidatus Woesebacteria bacterium | reverse complement strand
ATTAACCTCGAACAAAACTACCGTTCGACTCAAAACATATTGGAAGCTGCTAATTCGGTAATTTCCAAAAACACAACTCATCCTATTCTTAAACTCTGGACCGAAAAAGAAAAAGGAGAAAGGATAAAACTCTATACAGCCAGAAACGGCCTTGATGAAGCAGATTTTATAGTAAATGAAGCGAACTGTTTAAAAAGAAAGCATCATAACTATTCGGATATTGCAGTCCTTTATAGAACCAACGCCCAATCAAGGGTAATAGAAGAAGCCCTTCTTCATGCAGGCATTCCCTACACTTTAGTCGGCGGAACCAAATTCTATGACAGAAAGGAAGTAAAAGACGTAATTTCCTATTTAAGGCTTCTTATTAATTCCAAAGACTCGGTTTCAAGAAAAAGAATAGAAAAACTGGGAGTAAGGAAATTGGAAAAATTTAAGGAGTTTCAGGAAAGTATGGAAGCAATTGAGGGAAAAACCACATTGGATATTTTGGACTTGGTTTTGGAAAAAACAGGTTACCTCGACCTTTTCCAGAAAGAAACAGAGGAAAACTTGGCCCGACTTGAAAACATTAAAGAGTTAAGATCGGTGGCTACCGAATTTAGAGACATTAATGAATTTCTGGAAAATGTTGCTTTGGTTGAGGCGGAACAAACAGACAGTAAAAAAGTAAGGATAAGAGGAAAGAACGATAAAGATGCAATAACCTTAATGACACTTCATGCTGCCAAGGGCTTGGAATTTCCGGTTGTATTTATTATAGGGATGGAAGAAGGATTATTTCCACATTCAAGAAGCCTTTGGGAACAAAACCAACTGGAAGAAGAGCGGAGGCTTGCATATGTGGGAATAACCAGAGCCAAAGAAACGCTTTACTTAAGCTACGCCTCAAGAAGGATTTACTTTGGGGAACAGGTTTCAAACCCACCGTCAAGATTTATAATCGACATTCCGGAGAACCTAATAGAGAATCTATCGTCCTCCTTCGCCCCTTCGACTTCGCTCAGGGCTACGGGGGACACAGAGATCAATACAAACTTTGAGGGAGTATTTGATGATATAGTTGAAAAGTATCTTAAGTAATTTACAATTAACAATTTACAATGGAAAACCAAAAACAAAAATTCAACAGTCTGGCATTACACCCATTACAAAGTTGGGAGTGGGGAGAGTTTAGAGAAGCTTGGGGAAATAAAGTAGTGAGACTTCCTAATTTCCAAATAATTTTCAGTAAAGTTCCTTTTACTCCATTTACAATAGGAACTGTAATTAGGGGACCAAGAATAACAAAAAAAGATATTGAGGAAGTTAAAAGTATTGCCCAAAAAGAAAATGCGATTTTTGTTAAGTTTGAGCCGAATATTTTATATAACGAAAAACTGGAAGAAGAAATAGAAGGTTTTGGACTTGTAAAAGGAAGAAGACTTTTTACTCCAACTTCATTTTGGATTGATTTAACAAAATCTGAAGATGAACTCCTTAATAGTTTCCATCCCAAAACGAGATATAACATTCGCCTTGCCGAAAGAGAAGGTGTTGAAATTACAGAAGATAATTCAGATAAAGCTTTCGAAAAATATCTTGAACTTACAAAAGAAACTTCCAAAAGACAAGGATTTTACGCCCACACCGAAAAATATCACAGACTAATGTGGAAGTTCCTTAAACCGTCAGGAATTGCACACCTTCTGACTGCCAAATATAAGGGTGAAATAATTACAACCTGGATTCTTTTTGCCTTTCAGAATTTTTTCTACTACCCATATGGAGCTTCAACCGATAAATATAAGCAGAGCTTGGCCGGCTCCGTCGGTAAAAATGTCATGGCCAATAACCTAATGATGTGGGAAGCCATCCGCCTAGGGCGGCGCCTAGGGCTAAAAACTTTAGATTTATGGGGAAGGGAAGAAGGAAAAGGATTTACTAAATTTAAGGAAGGTTATAATCCCAAAGTTGTAACTTTTATTGGAACTTGGGACCTTCCCACATCCATTCTTTACTGGCCATACAGATTGGCAGAGGAAATAAGGTGGAAACTACTAAGACTAATAAGCAAAGCTTGGCCAAATAGGAATTTGGTTAAATGATCGACATTAGACAGACCCAAGAGTACGCAGACTACCTGAAATGTGAAGGCTGGATAGTTGCAAGAATAGAAAACATAAACTACTTTATTAAAAAACTTCCTTTAATAGGATCTGTCTTAAAAATTCAGAGGCCGGAAGAAATAAACTTCAAAACAACAGAAAAACTGTGCCGGAAATACCGCGTATTTCAAATTATATTAGAGCCAAAAAGCGAACGCGATGTTAAACTTTTAGCTTCAAAGGGCTTTAAACAAAGCAAATCGCCATATTTACCCTCAAAAACACTTCAAATAGATCTAACCCAACCTATCTCCAAAATCACCGCAAACTTTAAAAAGGACGCCCGTTCGACTTTGCTCAGGGCTTCGCAAGATAGGGGAACGTCTAACATAAAAGAAATATCTTCCCTTTCTGATTTAAGAAAGTTTCATAACGCTTGGAGAAAATCGGTTAAATTTACAAGGTTTGTACCAAGTTTAGATAGTTTAATTAATTTACGCAAAAATTTTCCTACTCATAAACCTATAATACTTACGTCGCACAATAAGTCTGGCAGTATAATCGGTGGAGCGATTTTCACACGTTCTTTACATGACTATGCATATTATTGGCAGGGGTTTACAAATAATGAAGGACGCACTTCCCTCTCCCAATACTCTCTTGTCTGGAAAGGTTTACTATGGGCTAAGAAGGTAGGTTGCAAGATTTTTGACTTTGAAGGAATATATGACGAAAGATTTCCAAATAAAAGTTGGCTTGGTTTTACTCACTTTAAACAATCATTTGGAGGGAAAGAGGTTCTCTACCCCGGATGTTATACTAAGTTCAGATTCCCCTATTTCGACAGATAATATTTCCCTCCCGATTCGGTAATAAAACCCTTTAAACTCATTACCGAAAGTGTTGATCCAATCTCAACAATACTGCTTTCTATTTTTGCTGCAATTTCATCAATACCCATCGGTTCCAATTGCAATATCTTATAAATACTATTCTCCATGATGGATAAATTGTGAACAGTGGACAGTGAACTGTGAACCGTAGATTTGATTTTTAATATATCGCTAGCAGATGTAACCATTATCGCCTCCCCGCTTTTAATTAGATTATTGCAACCAACCGAAACCGACGAAGTGATAGATCCTGGCACTGCATAAATTTTTTTGCCCATTTTTTTGGCAAGATTTGCCGTAATTAACGATCCGCTTTTTTCTCCTGCTTCAATCACCAAAACACCCAGACTAGCAAGGCCGGCAACAATTTTATTTCTCTGAGGAAATTTCCAAAGATGAGGTTTTGCGGAAGGTTCATATTCACTAACTACCAAACCTTTATTTTCTAAAATTTGACCGTAGAGTTTTTCATTTTCAGGCGGATAAATTACATCCAGACCGCAGCCAAAAACCGCTACCGTTCTTCCCCCGTAATCAACAGTCTTTTGATGAACCTCTGTATCCACTCCATACATAAAACCGGAAATCGTTGTAACCCCATTTGTAACGAATTCTGAAACAAATTTATCAACCACATCTTTTCCATACCTGGTCATTCGCCTACTTCCTACAATAGCAATTGATTTTTTAAAAATTCCTTTCTCTAAATCACCTCTATAATAAATATTCTTTAGAGTTCTCCCGATTTTAATTTTAGAACGTAAGATTTTCATAATGATTGATTCTTTGCACTTCCCCACCTTCGCCCATCATGATGCAAACCGCGTCTATCGAATAAATTTTATAAATTTTTGCCATTTGAGGCTTATCCATTAAATAAAATTCCGCTATTCTTTGAACCTGAAAAAGTTTGGGGGCTCCTATCATTTCCTCTGGGGTACCAAAATCATCACCGTGTTTTAGTTTGACCTCTACGAAGGTCAAACCATCGTTTTTTGAAGCAATTAAATCAATTTCCCCAAATCTTGTGTAGTAGTTCTTCTCCAAAATTTTATAACCCTTATCTGATAAATATTTCGCCGCAATCTCTTCTCCCTCATAACCTACTTTTCTGTTAAATTGCTTAGTCATTGGTCCTAATACGATACTGCAAAGCTTCAGCGACGTGGTTAGGCAAAATTCTCTTCTCGCCGGCCAAATCGCAAATTGTCTGAGAAACTTTAATCAGCCTAAAATAGGTTCTGGCGGATAAGTTATATGTATTAACCGCCTGTTTGAGTAAAAGTAAAGACTCCTTATCTATATCGCAAAACTTGCCAATATGTTTATTTTTCATATTGGCATTGGTGTAAATTTTTAAACCTTTAAATCTTTTATTTTGAATTTTTCTAGCATTGATGACCTCTTCTCTTATTTGTCTAGAATTCGCTACTACGCCCCGCGAAGCCTTGTGCGAAGTGGGGTCCGCTATAAGCTTTTCTATATCCACCGCCGGTACATTAATATGAAGGTCAATTCTATCCATTAAAGGACCCGAGAGTTTTGCCTGGTATTTCATAACCATCCGGGGTGTGCATTTACATTCTTTTTTAGGATCTCCTAAATAGCCGCAGGGACAGGGATTGGCCGCTGCAATAAGCATAAAGGATGCGGGGAAAGTAACACTACCGGCAATTCTTATTATCGAAACTCTCCCATCCTCAAGCGGCTGACGCAAAGCTTCAAGCGTTGACCTTGGAAATTCGGGAAACTCATCCAAAAATAAAACCCCATTATGCGAAAGTGAAATTTCTCCAGGGTGAGGATCGCTTCCTCCTCCAATTAAACCAATTCTGGAAGTTGTATGATGTGCGGTCCTAAATGGTCTTTGGGTAATTAAACCTTCTCCTGGCGGAATATTTCCTGTAAGAGAATAAATTTTAGTTACTTCTAAGGATTCCTCCTCATTTAATGGAGGTAAAATTCCTGCGGTTGCCCTTGCCAACATTGTTTTTCCTGCTCCGGGTGGACCCATCATAAAGATGTTGTGTCCGCCAGCCGCGGCAATAGTCATGGCACGCTTAGCCGATTCCTGGCCAATAATTTCGCTGAAGTCAAACTCAACAGTCTCATAATCAGTGGACAGTGAATGGTGAACAGTATGATTAAGTTTTTTAATTTCAGAGACTCCATTCAAAAAACCAATCAGTTCTGATAACGAAGTAACCGGATAAACATTAATTCCGGTAATTACCGATGCCTCATTGGCCGAATCTTTGGGAACAAAAAGATTTTTAATTCCAAGGCTTTTTGCAGCCAGTGCCAAAAGAAAAACTCCTTTTGTATGTCTTAAACCTCCATCTAAAGAAAGCTCTCCATAAAAGAAAGACTTTTCTTCCGGAATTTTAACCAACTCCATGGAAGCCAAAATTCCAATTGCTATCGGCAAGTCATATAGAGATCCTTCTTTAGGAATATCCGCAGGGGCTAAATTGACAATTATTTTTAAATTAGGAAAATCGATTCCAGAATTAATAAGGGCCGTTTTAACCCTTTCCTTTGCCTCTTCGATTGATTTATTGGGAAGACCTATTATAGAAAAACCCGGAAAACCTTTTTTGAAGACATTTACTTCAACCTCAATAGGAGTTGCTTCAAGTCCAAAATGCGCAGCAGATAAAACTTTAGTAAGCACTGAATCCAGTGTAGATCATTTCTAAATTCTCGCCAAGAGTTTATATACTTCTTTTCTGTGAGCAACTAAAACAATCTCAATTTCCTTTGGGTATTTAATAAATATTATTCTATAATTTCCGACCCTCGCTTTGTAAAAATTCTTGTAACCTTCCAGTTTTTCAAATGGTCTATTACTTTCAGAAACCATCTTTCTAATTTTAGTAAAGACTATTAATTTTAACGTCTTTGGAAATTTCCTAATCTGCTTTTTTGCATGAGCAGTAATTGTCAGTTTCATATTCCGAATTCAGAGGCAAATTCTTCGAAGTCACTTTTATCTTTTAAATCAATAGATTTTATTGTTTTTATATCTTCCGCATCTTCAAGAAATACAATTAATTTTTCAAACAAACCCTTACCGACAAGATAGGCTTCGGTTGTATTTCTGTTTTGAACTGCAAGAGGATAGTCCTGTGCGCTTGAAATAGCCGCCGCAGGATTCATCTTAAGCTGAGATATAGAAATTGTAGTCATATTTGAATAATACCACATTCAGGTCTCCTGTCAAGACCTATTTACAGGTCATGGTTGCAGGTGTTATAATGCTAGGGGTAATGAAAATCAGGAAAAAAACTTGGAAAGAAGGATTTGAAAGTATTCTTTCTGGAGAAAAAACATTTGATGCGAGACTTGCAGATTTTAAATGCAAAAAAGGAGATGTTTTAGTTTTAGAAGAATACGATCCGATAAAGAAAAAATATACAGGAAGAAGGATGGAAAAGAAGATCACCTTTGTCTTAAACACAAATAAACAAAAATACTGGAGCAAGTCGGATATCAACAAATACGGACTTCAAATAATCGGGTTTAAATAATTAATCAGCCTTACAAAACAAAGAATATTCACACCTATTCTGACAAAAGATATGATTGGAGCATTTAAACTCTGATTTTTCGATTTCGTTCCTCAATCTAAATATTTCATCTACTGCTTTTTCCAATTCTTCCCTTGTTCTTTCTGTTGTTATCTTTTCCTGAGAATCTAGAAAATAAAGAGAGAGTTTTATTTTCTTCGGCAACTTTCCCAAGGGTTCTGTTGGAATTTTTGTTGCAGCCAAAGCATAAAAAGAAAGCTGTAGATTTTTGTCGACATCTTTTTGAGAAGGAATCGTTGCCCCTGTTTTGTAATCAATAATTTCAATTCCCCCACTGGGCAATATATCTATTCTGTCAATCTTGCCTCCAACCTTGAGATTATTACCTAGCGGCACGGTAAATGGCAGTTCTAGCGATACGGTTTTTACTTTAGGATTAAATCCTTCCTTCAAAAAACCTCTTAAATAATCTTTGCCTTTTTCCAGAAACTTGACCCGTTGGGATTTATCCAAATATCCTTCACTGATCCAATTATCGTCAAGCAAGGATAGTATTAATTTCTCTAGATCACCCCGCGAAGCCTTGGCGAAGTGGGGTTCTTCCTTAATTTTTGTGTAAAATTCTTTCAATGTTGTATGCATTGTAGTTCCGAAGCTTTGCGATGCGGTTTTTGGTGTCGGAACTTTATAAATGTACTTTAATTTGTAATGAAGAGGGCAAGTCTTAAAGGTTT